>NZ_AFWF01000060.1 GCF_000222605.1 Vibrio ichthyoenteri ATCC 700023
AAAGGAGGTGATGCTCTCGCCCACAATAAAGTGGTCAAGGACACGCACATCAACAAGCGCAAGCGCATCGACTAATTGACGAGTAATGCGTCGGTCGGCTTGACTCGGGGTACTGACCCCACTTGGGTGGTTATGCGCCAATATGACAGCACTCGCGTTCCAGGTTAATGCTCGTTTGACCACTTCACGTGGATAAACGGCAGCGCTATCGATTGAGCCATAAAACAGCACTTCGAATTTGAGCAGTTGATTTTGCGTGTCTAAAAACAGCACCGCAAAGACTTCTCGCTCTAAGTCGCGCATGAGTGTGGTCAGCGAACGCCGGCACGCTTCTGGTGAGGTGAGGATTTCGCAACGCTTGAGTCGGTCATTGGCCATCTCAAGGGCGATATCCATCAGTTCATCTGCGGTGACGGGATGACTGAGTTGGTAATACTCGCCAGGCGCTTCTTGTAATTCGACCAACTTTCCTTGGCCGTAAGAGGGTTGATAACAAGTAGAATAAGACATAGTGGATGCCCTCAAGAAAAAAAAGGGCACCCAATGAGGGATGCCCCTCATGGGTGAAATAACCTAACGATTAACAGGAGCGAAACTCATTACTGAGGATCACACCTTGTTGTCGAAGGTGATTAATTTCTGACTGAGAAAGCGTCTCAGACAAGGTTAATGGCGTTGAACTGCGAAGCACTAATCGTGTTTGTAAACGACCGTCTAAGGCAGTGGTTCGCCAGGGCGTTGCATAGTGGAAATCGTGTTGTATTAAGACGGGTTGAAAATGAAATTCAGTCATTTTCTTCCTCCTCAAGCATGATGACCAATATGGGCTGTTGTTTCTCTGATGTATCAATGCGAGCGACTAACGTTGCTGGACGATTGACATAACAGTTTGTGGTTGTCGGTGGTTTACAGACCGTGAACGAGACTTGTGCTGAGTGCGGCGCTTTTCGCGCGACACGACGCACTTGTCGAAGTAACTGAATGGTCAGCGCATCTTTATCGATGTTGATGGCCATATCAGAGACGTCAATGACGGTAAACCAAGCGTGTTGTGACATTACGACGTGGGGAAAGTGAAAACCGACGGTGTGTGCTGGTTCAGTGATATCGATGAAATCCGCTGAATTGGCGACCGACGGGGTAACAAATTGCCCAAACGTTGAAAGTACAGTTGGTTGCATCCGATTGTTCCTTAAAAAAAGGGAACAATCTTCCTGTGGGAATATTATTCCCTACAGGGTTGCAGTTGAAGCACCGTAAGACGGTGGGTTAGCTCATGGCTAACGAAGTTGAAGAAGCTTTCCAGCCCAAAGGCCGCGACACGTTTCAGAAAGCGATTTAAGGGAGGTGTAGTTCCCGTGTGCTTTGCACTATAAGTCAGTGCATAACTTTTGTTCGAGGTCAGAATAGGGTAGAGCAGGGGAGTCTGTCAATCGTCATTTTTTGTGCAGATCTTCAAAAATCCATACGATTTATTTCAGGCTAATACGCAACTCATAGCAAATATGGATGAATTGGCATATAACACAGCCCAGCATCATGCATTGGTTACTGCAGAGGTTTTTGCGTAATTTGATGTGCGTGTAACTTTTTAAATGGTGAGTGGAGTTTGGGTAAATGAAAGACATCTTCTTTTTCGATTCAATGTTAACACCGAAAATTATCACGGTTGTGTATTGGCTATTGCTTGCTACGGCGATCGTCTCTGGCTTGACGACCATGTTTGGTGGTTATCACACCAATATTTTAGGTGGATTAGGCATGATGATTGGTGGTGCTATTGGAGCAAGGATTTGGTGTGAGCTGATGATTGTCCTGTTTAAGATCCATGAAAATATTCAAAAATTAGCGAACAAGCCAAGCGATAGCGATGATTAATCGGTGGTGTTGAGCGTTGATGTGCCAATGAAATCAAAACCGTTGGCGCATCATACCCCATCAAGTGATTTCCTTAATGGAATCAATCTGCTTAAACATCACAAAGATAAACAGCAATTTTAATTGAATAGATCGCTATGAATAAATCATTTGTGATCTGTGCGCGTGCGTGCATCAACGGATTCTTTTACTGCGGATGGGTAAGATTGTTGATAATTGAAACAATTTATCTATCGTGTCCAGAAAAATAATGTTGTCAATAACATTTCACCAAAGTGTGTAACGAATTTAAAATGGCGGCAATCCTTCTTAAATTCAATAAATAAAATGACATTGACACAGTGCCGAGCTTGTAAAGAGTTAATTTCTCCAGACGTGAAGATTTGCTGCCATTGCGGGCAATCAGACTCAAGAGGCAAGCAAAAACGTAATATCATCGTGGCCATGATCTTAGTGGTTTTGATTGGTTTTTTTTATTTGGTGAGTCCGTCATCGGCTTGCATAAGGTGTTAGGCTAACCCGATGTTGACGTTTGCCATGATAATGGTTCTTTGGATTCTGCTTACAACACTCTCAGGATGTTATATTGCAAATATGTTTATCAATACGTTTAATGAGTAAAGATGGTTGTGGGCCTGAGTTATAGGAACTCAATGGGATCACAGTAAAAACGATCGGTGTTTGTCTGTGTTATCGGTGACACTGGTGCCTTTTGAACATCAACATGCATAGGCGATGAGTCGTAGAACGAAAGCAGTACATACGTAGATGTTACTAGGGAGAGAAGTACGGCACCAAGAATAAGCGCATTAACAATATTCTCTTTTGCTTTCAAAACGTAGTGGGTCAATTAGATGTTTATCCTTTCGCGGCGTTTGTCAGGGCAGTGTTGGTTTCGAGTGTTTGGTTGGGCTGAATCTTTGATTGGCATTGTAAAACAAACTCTTTGCGTTTATTTCATGGATTATCTTTATTCATATCGATATTGAGAACTCTATCATGACCTACGAATATCTTTACGATTTTGCTGTCGGATTGTTTGTGAAGCGTGATTACTCTTCTGGTGAGATGCGTCGCCGTCTTGCAGAACTGAGTGATGATGAAACAATGATCGAGTTGGTAATGGAACGCTTGCTCTCTTTTCATTATTTAGATGACTATCGTTTGGCCGAGAAAGAAATTGATAAACACCTTCATCAATATCATGGGCTTTTGCGCATCAAGCAAGCATTACGAAGCAAAGGACTGGACTCGTTAACCATTGAGCAAGCGCTTGAAGATACGGATGTCGATTGGGTTGAGTTGTGTCTAGCGTTGAAAGTAAAACAATTTGGTGAAGCTCGCCCTCGGGATAAAAACGAGAAAGCCAAAATGACACGCTACCTGCAACATAGCGGGCATACATTACCAGTCATCTTTGCATGTTTAGGTTAAATGATCCTCTTGACGATAAGCCGTCTCTCTTTTTATATAAACAGCAATTTTAATCAAATGGCTCTCTATGAATAAAGCTTTTGTGATCCGCGCGCGTGCGGCATCAACTGATCCAAAAACGTTTGTGGCGGGAGTTGGCGCTGACGCCCACTCTGAAATCCTTGCGCACGTATTAATGAATGCGATCTTTACGGCTCAATCTCACCGAGATGATGTCACGGTTTATTTGGTAATTGAAAGCACATCTGATTTTTCTCGAACCCTATGCTTTGAGTCCTCTTTACTGAGTAATATTGGTGGCTTTCATGAATCGGCGTTGATCGCGCTTATTGCCAAAGCATTAGAGCACTCGATTGGCATGAAAAAAGAAGAATCACGGAAGGTGACTGGCGGTTTAAGTGTTGAAACCACCAGTTTCGAAAAGTTAGTTCAGCGCCTAGCGGAGAATTACACACTCTATCTGCTTGATAAAAAAGGAACGGATATTCACGACGAGACGTTTAATGGCAATGCTTGTTTCATCTTAACTGATCATATACCGATGCCCAAAAAGAGTTGGAACAGCTTAAAGCGTTTGGGGACACAAAAGATTAGCCTTGGGCCTCAAATGTTATTTGCGTCACAGTGCATTGTGCTTATACACAATGAGTTTGATCGTCGAGGTCGGGTTAACTAAGGTCTTAGCTTGGTTACATGAGTCTTAGGTAAAACTGAGGAAAATTGTAGCTTCTTTGCTCTTGGTTTCTTAACGCTATCGCGAGGGATCTTCTCCTCATACTTGCTACTACCTTAATTTGTAAAAAACCGACACTGTGTTGGTTTTTTTTTCGATAACCACAATATAATAACGAGTAACTAAATTTAGGGATTTTTCACGCAATTGACAGCCAATTACGTCAATCTGAATACTGTGCGTACTCTTAGCTAGAATGGCGTTGCAAAAAGCCCTGTTACCTCCACCACTCAGTCTTTCAATCAAACCATTACCGAAGAGAGAAAAAAAATGACTTGGAGTTTTCATCATTATTACACGAATAAAGCAGATGGCCTAATTGGTAAATTAAAGCTAAATGAGCAAGAAAGGTCCAAACTCATTAACCTTCGAGATATAGTGAGATTGCGTGTCAAAGATGTTTTTGAGGAAGCAAGGAACATAGCCCATCAGGCAAATAAACAAAAAC
>NZ_AFWF01000059.1 GCF_000222605.1 Vibrio ichthyoenteri ATCC 700023
GCTCAACCTCACGGTTGAGTCTTTTTCGTTTCTGACTCCGATGTTTTCTCTAAGCAATTCATCTAACGGCTCAAAACAAAAAAGACGCCCGAAAGCGTCTTTATTTATTCGTCAGTTATCGCGCAAAAAAGCCTTGCGTAACTACAGTACAAAACCTGCAAATACAAAACCAAAGATAATACTAAATACCATGCTCAATAGGCCTGGAATCATAAAACTGTGGTTAAAGATATATTTACCAATTTTGGTGGTACCGGTACGGTCAAAGTCAATCGAAGCGATGATTGGGCCGTAGTTAGGAATAAAGAAGTAACCGTTTACTGCCACAAACGTTGCAATAATCACTTCCGTTGGCAGCCCAAGCATAATGCCCACTGGCACCAATACCGCCGTCGTTGCACCTTGGCTGTTTACCATCACTGACAAACCAAATAGAGCAAAAGCGAAAGTCCATGGCGCAACTTCTACCATGCCTGATACCGCTTCTTTCACCATCAGATCGTGGCCGGCGATGAACGTGTCGCCCAACCATGCAATACCAAAGATCGCCACAATAGCGCGCATACCTGCATGGAATACCGAACCTTGTGTGATTTCATTGCCATCCGGCTTACAGATAAGAATGATCAATGCGCCAATCGCCAACATGATGATTTCAATCGTATGCGCCATGCCCATCGGAGAACCATCAAAGTTAGGGCGTAGGAATGGGAATGCGCCCATGATAACCACAGCAAGGGCACCAAATAGGAATAGGCCAACCGCTGTTTTTGCTTGAGGTTTAATCACAAGCTCATCAACTTGCACTTCCGCTTCCATTTCTTTACGGAATGCAGGATCTTGCATACGACGCTGATATTCTGGATCATCTTTAAGCTCTTTACCCAGCTTGTTAACGATCAAACACGCCGCCGCCAAACCAAGGAAAGTCCCTGGGATTGTTACCATTAGTACATCAGCAAGTGTAATGCCTTGTGGTTCAAGGAACGCAACCAAAGCAACAACCGCTGCCGCAATTGGGCTTGCTACGATTGCAAACTGAGAAGCAATAACCGCCATACCAAGTGGGCGTTCAGGACGAATACCACTACGACGACTCACTTCTGCGATCACTGGTAATACTGAATAAGCTACGTGGCCAGTACCTGCAAGGAAAGTAAAGGTGTACGTCACTAAAGGGGCAATAAAGGTAATGTGACGTGGGTTTTTGCGTAAAATATTAGACGCAATTTTGATTAAGTAATCCAAGCCACCTGAAGCTTGCATCGCTGCTGCTGCGGCTACTACAGCCATAATCATCAGCATTACGTCAATCGGTGGACTGGTTGGTTTCAAGCCAAAGCCAAAGCTCAAAATAGCCAAACCTACCCCGCCTAATACGCCAAGGCCGATCCCGCCAATGCGAGCACCAATTAAAATACATCCTAGAACAATAAAAAATTCAATAAAAAACACATCAAACTCCTTGATGACAACGTTTAATAGACTGAGTGAATAATATGCTCTTTATAGCGGCAATTATTCGTGCAATGTCACAGTTGAAATAGGCAAAAATTATCACGTTGCAAAACTGTTCAGCGTATCGCGATATCAACCCCAAGCTGTTACCGCCTTGTAATCGTTAAGCAACAGAAGCATGTACACTTGGTGACGCTTTAATCACAAACTGCTCATTGGTGAAAACAACGGCAAACCAAACTACGACATTTTTGCGTATAATTTTTAGTCAAGAGTGTAAAACCTTAGCTTTCCTTGGTTGTTATTGGCTGAGCAAAGCAGGATAATGTCGGGATCGGAATTTCTTAAATAAATACTATGACCGAATATCTTTTGTTGTTAGTCGGCACTGTGCTCGTCAACAACTTTGTACTGGTGAAGTTTTTAGGCCTGTGTCCATTTATGGGCGTGTCAAAAAAACTCGAAACCGCAATTGGGATGGGATTAGCCACAACGTTTGTGCTAACCCTTGCTTCTGTGTGCGCCTATCTTGTCGAAAGCTACGTGTTAGTGCCTTTAGAACTGCAATATTTACGCACGATGAGTTTTATTCTCGTGATTGCGGTCGTGGTTCAATTCACTGAAATGGTGGTGCATAAGACCAGCCCAACGCTCTATCGCTTGTTAGGTATCTTCTTACCACTTATCACAACCAACTGTGCGGTTTTGGGTGTGGCGTTGCTCAATATCAACGAAAACCACAACTTCATCCAATCCATCATTTACGGATTTGGCGCTGCTGTTGGTTTTTCTTTGGTGTTAATTCTATTCGCTTCAATGCGTGAGCGTATTACCGCCGCTGATGTCCCAACGCCATTCAAAGGTGCATCGATTGCGATGATCACAGCCGGACTCATGTCCCTTGCCTTTATGGGCTTTACAGGATTGGTGAAGCTGTAATGGACTCAATTTTAATTGCGGTTATTGCGATCGCGGTGCTGGCTGCAGTGTTCGGCGCTATCCTTGGTTTTGCTTCTATTCGTTTTAAAGTGGAAGCCGACCCAATCGTTGATCAAATCGATGAAATTTTACCGCAGACTCAATGTGGTCAATGTGGCTACCCAGGCTGCCGCCCTTATGCCCAAGCGATCGCCAATGGCGATGCCATCAATAAGTGCCCTCCGGGTGGTCAAGCTACGATCGAAAAGCTCGCTGGCCTGATGGGCGTAGAAGCAACTGAATCCGCTCACGATTTAGACAACGCGGTGAAAACCGTAGCCTTTATTCATGAAGACATGTGTATCGGTTGTACTAAGTGTATTCAAGCTTGTCCGGTCGATGCGATCGTTGGTGGAACAAAAGCTCTGCACACGGTGATTAAGGATGAATGTACCGGTTGTGACCTCTGCGTTGCACCATGTCCAACGGATTGTATTGAAATGATCCCTGTAGAAACCACTACAGCGAATTGGAAGTGGCAATTAAACGCCATTCCTGTTGTTGATATTACCCATTCTGCCGATGTGCAGAATCGCGTGAATTAAGGACTGGCATGTTGTCATTAATCAAACAAATCAAAACAGGCGCACTGTGGGACTTTCCTGGTGGTGTGCATCCTGTTGAAAACAAGCAACAATCATTAAAGACCGCGCTAGAGCGAGCTTCAATCGCCCAAGAAATTGTTTTACCGATCAAACAACACATCGGTAAACCGGGCAACCTCATTGTTTCCGTCGGTGAACGTGTTCTAAAAGGTCAACCTCTAACCAAGTATGACATGAGCTTTATGCTGCCGGTGCACGCACCAACGTCCGGCACCATTACTGCTATCGAACCTCGTACCACGGCACACCCTTCAGGATTGAGTGAAACTTGTATCGTGATCAAACCGGACTTCAAAGAAGAATGGGTTGAACGTAAAGCGATTGAAAACTTCAGTGAAAAAACACCGGAAGCGCTGATTGAAGTTATCCGCCAAGCGGGTGTTTCCGGAATGGGCGGCGCAGGTTTCCCAACCGCGAAGAAAATTCAAGCGGGTCTTGGCCGCACCGAAATTTTAATCATCAACGCAGCGGAGTGTGAACCCTACATTACTGCCGATGATATTTTGATGCAGCAATACGCCGATGCCATTATTCAAGGTATTGAGATTGTTGAACACATCCTCAAGCCAAAACTGACCATTATTGGTATAGAAGATAACAAGCCAAAAGCGATCAAAGCGCTCGAAGTTGCTGCTCAGCACAAAGATATTGTGATTCGAGTGATCCCGACGAAATACCCGTCAGGCGGTGAAAAGCAGTTGATCAAAGTACTGACGAACAAAGAAGTACCAAACAACGGAATCCCAGCTGATATTGGTTTGTTAGTCCAGAACGTTGGCTCTCTCTATGCCATTCAACGTGCCGTCTGTCATGGTGAACCACTGATCGAACGTATTGTCACCTTAACCGGCAATACCTTTAAACAACCAAAAAACATTTGGACTTTAATCGGTACCCCTGTGCAAGCCTTGTTGGATGAATTCGGCTACAAAGCCGATCGTAAACAGCCGCGCTTAATCATGGGTGGTCCTATGATGGGTTTTACTCTGCCGCACTCCAATGTACCGGTAACCAAAACGTCTAACTGTATTTTGGCCCCAACGCGACGCGAAATTGTCTCAGATCAGCATGAAATGGCTTGTATCCGTTGTGGTGCTTGTGCAGAAGCGTGCCCAGCATCACTGCTACCACAGCAATTGCAATGGTATGCCAAAGCGCAAGATTTTGATAAATGCGAAGAGCTAAACATTAAAGATTGTATTGAATGTGGCGCCTGTGCCTTTGTTTGCCCAAGCGAAATTCCTTTAGTTCAATACTATCGCCAAGCGAAAGCTGAAATACGAACCCGTAAAGAAGAAGCGGATTCAGCCGAGCGTGCTCGCCAACGCTTTGAGCACAAAAAAGAACGTCTTGAACGTGATAAAGCTGAGCGTGAAAACCGCTTTAAGAAAGCGGCAGATGATCGTCGCCAAGAAATGAAATCGACCGGTGGCGATGACGCAATTGCAGCTGCGATTGCGCGAGTCAAAGCTCAAAAAGCACAATCAGACAACACAGAAGCGGAAGTGAAACCTGCTGTTGCTGCGGCAATTGCTCGAGCGAAAGCCAAGCAAGCGCAAGCCATGCAACAAGGCCAAGCTGAACCTGACAATAGTGAAATGGCTAAGTTGCGTGAAGAGCGTAAACGTCAGGCTCGCGAACGCAAGGCTGAACAAGAGCGCAATGCCGTCAGTGAACCAAGCGCAGAGAACAGCGATAAACCACAAGCAGGCGATAAGCAAAGTGCGGTCGCTGCTGCTATTGCCCGAGCAAAAGCCAAGAAAGCACAACAAGCAGCAACACCAGCAACTGAACCTGCTGATGCTCCCGTTACTGGCGATGTGAAAAAAGCCGCCGTTGCCGCTGCCATTGCTCGCGCCAAAGCACGTAAATCAGAGCAAGCTACTGCGCCTGTTGAAGCAGACGACGCGACAACTCCAGCGGAAGTAAAAGCTGACGTTTACTGATCCGTCGAGTGCAGGCGACGCAAAGAAAGCCGCTGTTGCCGCTGCTATTGCTCGTGCCAAAGCACGTAAATCAGAGCAAGCTACTGCGCCTGTTGAAGCCGACGACGCGACTAAC
>NZ_AFWF01000058.1 GCF_000222605.1 Vibrio ichthyoenteri ATCC 700023
AATTAGATAGGCGACAATTTTTGTCGCTATAGAGGTTTATTTTTCATCAGGTGGGGAATATGAGTAAGCAAATACTGCGATATCACAAAATACTAGAATCCATACCGTGTTATCCAGATTCAATCTCTAGCTTAGAGCTACGAGACACGCTGATTTCCTGTGGTTTGTTATCGACCAGTTCCGGTGAAAAAAGCCAGCTTCGAACGGTTCAACGCTGCATTAATAAGGTGGTTGAAGATAACGCCAGCATTGAAACTCAAGATGAATACCGTCCATATCGCTATCAAATTGCTCAGGGACATCGTCATCCAATTAAGCCTGATGGCATGTCTTCCGTTGTCTCTTTACAGGTGATTGAAAAAGAGATTAGGTCGATGCTACCACCGACACTGCGCTCTGATGTCGATGCTATATTTTCTTCACTAAAACAAGAAGACACCAAGCAAACTAAGTTGTGGAGTGAGCGTTTTTGCTATTTCCAACAAGAGTTACCACTTGAGGCACCAGACGTTGGTAACGAGTTTTTTAAGCAGATTGAGCAAGCTCTTCTCAATAAAAAAGATATCGAGTTCAGCTATCAAAAGCGTGGAGCAACAGAACCAAAAGCCTATAAATTAACTCCGCTTGGACTCTTTCTTCACGGTAACAGCTTTTACCTGATAGGCATGAAGCCAAACCAACCAACTGACATTCGCACCTATGCGCTTCATCGTGTACACACATTAAAAATTGGCTTTAGTAGTAATAACATTTTGGCTAAGTTTAACGTCAAAGAATATGTAGAAAAAAACGCCCGTCACTTCTCTGGTGGAGAGATGCAAACTGTCATATTGAGGATAGATAATTTAAATGGTTTACATCTTATTGAAGAAACTCGGCTTTCACCCAACCAAAAAATAATCGCCCTAGATGAAAATTACACGACCGTTGAAACAGAGGTTCGTGACAGCCTGACCTTTGAGTGGTGGCTAATGAAGAATGCAAATATTGTGGAGGTTATTTCTCCGCTCCCTCTACGAAACAAAATTATACGAACGCTACATGCCAGCTTAAGGCTTTACGGTCAGAATTGGTCCTAGCAAATAGAATCCAAAATATCTATCACATAGATATTTGCTCTGATTAATACTGGCCTGAAGGAGACATTTATACTAGACCGACGGCGCATTTGGCTACTTCCCTTCATACACGTTGGGGGCAATGTACGCGGCACAATATATGGCGGTGATGAAGAATACGGTTGATGTGGATGGCGCCATTCGCAGTGGTGATCTGAGCCCTATCTTTACTTGGCTATCGGATAACATCTGGAGCAAAGGTAGTTTATTGACGACAGATGAATTAGTAAAACAAGCGACGGGAGAAACACTCAATGCTGCGCACTTTAAGCAGCATTTGATGAGTCGTTATTTGAAATACTAAAAAAGAGCTAGCAGGGCAATGGGATTTTTACTCTGCTAGCTCATTTCTATAGAGAAAAGATGATCTTAACGAGTCGCATTCAGGGTGAAGGTATAATGCTCTTGATTATAATAGATATCAGAGACTTCAAAAGGAATGCCCTGCTCTAACAAGCCAACACTGTGAGCAAATAACACCGGTTCATCGCGCTTTAAACCAAGTAATACGCGTATTTCTTCAGAAGGAAGCTCAGCTTTAATTTGTTTTTGACTTCCTTTTACATTGTGTCCTCGACCCACCAAATATTGATATTTTGAATGGTTGAGATCATCTTCTGTCAAATCAGCAAATAACGGTTCTGCCAACATAAAGGATGATTCAAATACAAAAGGGACATCGTCAATCAAGCGTAAACGCTTCATAAACCATACTACCGTTCCCGGCTTCACATTCAAGTCACTGGCTACATGAATAGGCGCCTGAACCTTCTCTAAATGAAGTAATTTATTCGATATCGAACAATTTAAACTCGATGCCACCTCACTTGACGTTAAATGGCTATCCAAAGGTAAAGCCATTTTTAAGTCTTGGGCGGGCTGACAAATGAATGTACCTCGTCCTCTTTGACGTTCCACAACACCTTGACGAACTAAATAATCAACTGCTTTGCGCGCCGTCATCCGCGAAACCTGATATTGTTCAGCTAACCCGGTTTCAGATGGAATAGGATCACCCGGCTTTAAAGTACCTTGAAATATTTTCTCAGTAAGAATCTGCTCGATTTGTAAATAAATAGGCACATGCGACTGTTTATCTATCATTTGTATCCCCTAAATTGATAGTTAAACATCCTAACCTAGGCAGGTTGAATACACAACTAGACAACCTTTCATCGCCGACCATTAAAGGGCTCGCACTGAATACCCTCGATTTCTAATAAGTTATACGTAGTGATAGGAATCACATTAACAGCATGGTTGTATAGACAACTATACTTTATGGCAGTTAAATACACTCAGAATAAAAATGATTATAAGGAGTTATCAATCGATGAAACATATAGGCTCTAAGCTACAGGACCTAGGAAAAGCGCTAATGATGCCAATTTCGGTTATCGCAGCAGCTGGTATTTTCCTTGGTTTAGCAGCCGCCCTACAAAACCCTAATATTACCGGACAATCCTTTAACCAGCTTGAAGTGGTTCAGCTGTTTCTAGGTTTTATTCGTAAAGTCGCAGGATCTTTGTTTGGCAACTTACCGTTGTTTTTTGCTGTGGCCTCTGCGATTGGCTTAGCAAAACACGAGAAGCCAACAGCCGCTTTCGCTGCCATTATTGGTTTTATTTCCATGCACGTAGGGGTGAACTATTCTCTACTTGCTCAGGGACTTACGCCTCAAACAACCTCTGTCGCTTATCTTGTTTCACAAGGAATGGATCAAACTGCTGCGATGATGTTCGCCGCCGAGTTTGGCCAGACTTTGGGCATTTTCTCATACCATATGAGCGTATTAGGCGGCGTGATTGCAGGTCTGGTCACAGTTGCACTGCATAACCGCTTCTACACAATCGTACTGCCAACCGCGATCAACTTTTTTGGTGGTCGCCGTTTCGTACCGATCATCACTGTTGTTGTCCTGCCTTTGGTTGGTGTAGCAATGTCACTTATTTGGCCAACCATTGGTGCCGCGATTGCAAAAATTGGTGAGTTTATTGGTCATTCCGGTAGTTTCGGGACCTTCCTTTTCGCTGCAACAGAGCGTCTTTTGATCCCAACAGGGTTGCACCACATTTTGAATGAAACGGTTCGATTCACTCCAATTGGTGGTATCGCAAACGTAGATGGTGAAAGTGTTGTTGGCGCTTTAAGCATTTTCAACTATGCCTTGACTCACCCAGGCAGTATCGATAATGACATAGTTAAAGAAGCCACTCGTTTCCTAGCGCAAGGAAAAATCCCGGTGATGATGTTTGCCCTTCCAGGCGCAGCATTAGCCATGTACCAGTGTGCTCGTGATGAACATAAAGTTCGCGTAAAAGCATTAGTCATTGCTGGCGCATTAGCTTCTTTTACGACCGGAATTACCGAGCCGTTGGAGTTCAGCTTTATCTTCGTTAGTCCATTGCTGTTTATTTTCCACGCAATAATGACCGGCCTCTCTTTCGCCTTAATGAGCATCTTTGGGGTGATGATAGGTAACGTTCAGGGTGGCGTGATTGACTTAGTGGTCTTCGGAGTCCTTGGTGGCGCTGACACCAATTGGTGGTTTGCTGTGTTGGTAGGAGCTTGCTACTTCCCAATCTATTACTTCGTCTTCCGCTTTGTTATAACTCGTTTCAACGTCGCTACACCAGGCCGTGAAAACGAATCAGAAAAAACAGAAATGATCGGCAGCGCATCAGAACAAGCGAGTCGAATTATTGAAGGTCTGGGCGGTTCTTCGAACATCCAACTCGTTGACAACTGTTTCACACGCTTGCGCGTCAAGGTCAACGATATGAGTAAAGTCCAAGATGACTTTCTTAAAACGACGGGCGCATCCGGTGTTAAACGCGCGACGGATGTCGATGTTCAAGTGGTTTACGGGCCACAAGTTGAAAGTATTGCCAACGATGTTAAGCGAGCTCTAGCCGTTTAACCATTCAACCCATAATTTCTGCCCCTGCCGGCCAGGGGCTTGTTTCAAGAACTAATTTACGTGAGAAGTAAGATGAAAAAAGCATTTAATGTAGTACTAGTAGGTGGTGGTTCAACGTGGACTCCAGGTATTTTAAAAGCCATGTGTAATCGCAAAGAGACATTCCCGTTAAAACGCTTAGTCATGTTTGATGTAAAACCGGAACGCCAAGAAACAATCGGCGAGTACGCAAAACTACTTTTTTCTGAAGATTATCCAGAGCTCGAGTTTGAATACACCACAGATAAAGACGTTGCATATAAAGACGTTGATTTCGTTCTGTGCCAGATGCGTACTGGTGGTTACGAAATGCGTGAAAAAGATGAAAAAATCCCACTATCTCTTGGCATGATCGGACAAGAAACATGCGGTCCTGGTGGTTTCGCTTATGGCATGCGTTCAATCGGTGACATGATCGAAATGGTAGAAGATGTACGTTCACGCGCTCCACAAGCATGGATCTTGAACTACACCAATCCAGCCGCTATTGTGGCTGACGCTCTTAAAAAACGCTTCCCACAAGACGAGCGTATTTTAAATATTTGCGACCAACCCGTTAATCTGCTGCGTTCGTACGGCCGCTTACTGGATATTGACCCAACAGAGTTTGATCCAATCTATTTTGGTTTAAACCACTTTGGCTGGTTTACACACCTATACAACCAACAAGGTGAAGATCTTGCACCAAAGCTGAAAGCTTACATCGCTGAAAATGGCTTTATCCCAGTGGATGCAGAACAACGTGATCAATCTTGGCTAGATACCTATGCAGCTGTCGCTGATATGCTACGAGATTTCCCTGATTACTTACCAAATACCTATCTACAGTACTACATCTACCCTGAATACAAACTGTCAAAACTTGACCCTGAATTTACTCGTGCTAATGAAGTAATGAATGGTCGAGAAAAACGTGTATTTGCAGAATGTCGCCAAGCAGTTCTTGATGGTACAACGAAAAATTCAAGCGTTGTACACAACGATGCTCATGGTGACATGATCATTGAAGTTGCGGAATCTATTGCATTCAACCAAAAACGTAAGTTTGTGGTTATCCTTGAAAACAATGGTCTTGTTGCAAACCTAGACAATGACGTGATGGTTGAAGTAACAGCAGAATTGGGCATCAACGGTCCACGCCCTTATGGCGTAGGCAAGATTCCAACATTCTACAAAGGTATGATAGAACAACAATTTGCCTATGAGCGCTTAACGGTAGAAGCTTGGTTTGAAGGCTCTTACACCAAAGCACTTCAAGCACTTACACTTAATCGCACTGTTGGAGATGCGAAGAAAGCGCGCAAAGTACTCGACGCCCTCATTGAAGCAAACAAAGATTACTGGCCAACATTGTCGTAATCGACACTATCCTACCCCCAAATAATATCGACCCTCTCGCTTAATAAGCTGTCGACGTTATTCCACTAATACCTGAGTTGTACATAAGTACACTCAGGTATTTTTATTAGGGAGAAGATATCATTGCTTGTAGGAGAGATTGATAACTACTTTCAGGTAATCAGGCGCATCTAACTCATCACTTTTCAGATAATTGAGTTAGACCTTTCGCCAAATTAGTTAAGTATGATTTACGTGCGCCAATTGTTTAAGCCACCATACCGCTTTCTTTCTTTACTGATTGCTTACAAAACACTTTGTGCAGTGCGCGAATAGACTGTTGATATTCGCCGTCCGTAACCACAAACTGTACGTTAACATTACGCATTGATGAGTGAACCGCGATAGGCGTTACATCATCTTCCATCAATGAAAGAACGCCTTTAGTCAGGGTTTTATTGGTATCAATCTGTGAGCCAATTACCGAAATCAATGCCACCATTCTTCCTTTGATAGAAGCATTAGGATAACGCTTCTCTGCTCGATAAAGGACTTTATTCAATGCTTCCTCACTGCCACCGAGATAATAAGTAATCGAGTTAGCATTCATCTCCTTTCCGATAAGGTTAACGCGAGCTTCTGCGATAATTTGCATCAAGTCGTAGCTTACATTGTCCACTTGCCCAACCATGGTTTGGTCAAACACATGCAACGAAAATACCTTCTCTTTTCCTGCAATTATTTCAATCTTATCTGTCTCTGGGCTGTAGTCTGATGAAATAAGCGTACCTTGATGTTCTGGCTCGAAGGTATTTTTTATCTGAAGTTCAATGCCACTTTGTCTTAGGCCCGCAGCTGCATTGGGGTGAATAGCCTCCATACCTAGACTCGCTAATTGGTCAGCAACGTCATAATTGGTTCGCCCAATTGGCAATACCTCTTCAATGCCTACGATACGAGGATCTGCTGAACTTAGGTGATACTCTTTATGAATAACCGCCAAATCCGCTTTGGTAATAGATGCGATACGACTAAAGGTCATTTCACTATAACCTCTATCATAGGTTTTCATCAGCCCATCTTTTGTATAGGCATAACCGGTCACGATCGGTAACTCTTCTGCTATGTTGATATCCAAAAATGCCTGTTCAATCGTTTCATCCAATGACAACGGTTGCTTTGAATCCCAACCGGATAAGTCGACAAACTTGGCGTTTATCCCCATCGTTTTGAGCTTTAACGCGGTATTATACGCACTGTGAACTTCACCAATCGAAGACAAAAACTCTCTAATTTGCGGTAAGTAATGACGCAAAGAAAACTGACCATAACGACATGTATCCAATATATTACTGATACAATTTTTCGCTTCCGCAATACGAGCACGAATGTACTTGTCAGCTCGGATACGATTCATAGGATCAGCGAAAATATTGTCATTGACCAATAACATTTGTCTTTCAACTTGTGCCAATGCCTCTCCCCATGTGTCATCGCGTTTGGCAATAAGTTGATACACACCGGGCTTGTTAGTTTTCTTATTCTCAAGCAGCACGTCGGTCATACCACCATAAGCAGATACTACGAAAACGCGGTTATAAGGCTGTTTAGGTCGAAGGATGATGTTGTCTAGCACTTCGTCGAATGCAGACATAGAAGTACCGCCGATTTTTTCTACGGTATAAGTCATGGAATTTCCTTGGTCAAAATGAATTATTGAAAGCTGAGTGCAGAAAACGATAAGACAAGCGCCCTACCTAAATATGATTAATCCACCAGCGAGTAAACGCCGTTCTAATCAGGTGTTTTATGCGCTAGTCGTTGGGGAGTAAATACACCGGTCATTACCATTGGCGTACTTTCTACAATCATATTACTTCCTTGTTCTAATATGCTTTTTTTGGCTAGGTTTCAGCCGTGTGTTCTACTGCTGTTAAACCTTGTGCAGATCTGATTCAGTGGCGATCACTGCACCAAACTGATCACCCAAACCCCATAAGCGGCTTTGGGCTGATGAAACGTCGATTCTTTACTTAAGTTGACCTCGACCATCCATTAATAAGATCGAGGTTTCATTACAATCACGCCAAATTAATTAGACGTCTAATTAAAGTCAACAGCATCATGAACATTTGAGCGCCGTAAAATCAAAAGCACCACTTATTGGTGTGATGCAGATCGCAAAATTAGGTAATCCTTTAATTAGAAGTCTAACCTTCTACCCACTCTAATCTCACCATACAATATAGATACATGGGTTATCTAACATCACCTCAAGCCACTAGAACACTAGTAGTAAAGATCTTCCAACATAGTCGCCTACGTATAGCGACAAGCCTACAGCAAACTATTCTTGCATCACGATACTGCTCATTTGCGATGCTAAATCACGCCGCTTTTGTCCCGCCCGTTTGTGCACAACACACCATCAAATAGGAAACCGGTTGATAAGCAACTGAATTTGAATCAACTTTTAATGTCAATACCATAAATAAAATTAGTCTTCCTTTTAAGACGAGAGTCATGAAAATATTCTTCACGCCGAGATACTATATTCGCTGCACATACCAAGGAACTGGCTACATTCATGAACAAAACCCTTCCGTTCAAAATGAAAATTATCGTAATTTTCATCACCATTACTGCAATTACCATTTTGACGTCATATTTTAGTGCCCGTCACCATATCAGTAATTACATTTATCAAAGTGATACTCAAAATATAAACAGTCAGATTAACCTAGTGAAAGATAAACTGGTTGAAGACATAAACAATAAGATCATTCTGGCCGAGAACCTAAATTTTGGCTTAGTCGCTATAAAATCTACTCAAGAAAAAACCGGTTTTCACAACATCGTAAAAGTTGTGCGTGATTTAGAA
>NZ_AFWF01000057.1 GCF_000222605.1 Vibrio ichthyoenteri ATCC 700023
CTGACTGGTTTTAATAACGAAAAAAGGCTTGGTAAGCACCAAGCCTTCTCTGTTTTAGTCATACTAGAAGTAGTATGTCGAGCCGATGTTGAATGATGCTGTGTTAGCAAAACCCCCCTCTGGCAGGATAGTTGTCACTGTTAAAATTTAACCAGTTTGGGCGATAAAGAGTAGTTGTGTCTCGTTTCTCACAAGAAAGAAAAGAAGCTATATTGAAGAAGCTGTTACCTCCATATTCGATGTCAGTTAAAGAAGTATCGGAAGAGGAAGGAATTAGCACTGCGACCCTGTATCATTGGCGGCAGCAACTCAGAGATTCAGGAGCCGCCGTGCCAAATAGCAACACTTCATCAGAGCAGTGGTCTGCTCAAACTAAACTCGCCATTGTCGCTGAAACCTATTCAATGACTGAAAATGAACTAAGCCAATATTGTCGAGAGAAGGGCTTGTACCCTGAGCAAGTGCAGACTTGGCGGAGTGAGTTTGTTCAAGGAATAATGTCGAACAAAGAGAGTGAAGCCCAAGCAAAAAAACAGGCTAAAGCTGACAAACTTGAAATCAAAGAGTTGAAGAAAGATTTACGACTCAAAGAAAAAGCGCTCGCTGAAACGGCCGCCCTCTTGGTACTAAGAAAAAAGCTGAGAGCCTTTTACGGGGAAGAGTTAGAGGACGACTAACCCCAACCGATGAAAGGCAGAGCATAGTGACTCTTATCCTTGAAGCGATTCAATGCGGATGCCGTTTAGAGCCAGCTTGCCATGAAGTTCAGATTGACTTGAGAACATATCGTCGTTGGAATCCGCAAGGTGAAGTTCAAGCTGATAAAAGGCCGACATGCATCAGACCAGAGCCTGCTAATAAGCTATCTCAACAAGAGCGTGATGCGATTATCGAGGTGTGTAACCGCTCTGAGTTCGCAAGCTTACCTCCGACTCAAATAGTCCCGACACTGCTTGATAGAGGTGAGTATATAGCCTCTGAATCGAGTTACTATCGGATACTGAGTGCAGAGGGTCAACTCCAGAAACGAGGTCGTCAACGTAGCCGCCAAAAACAGAGTAAACCGACAAGTTATACAGCAACAGGCCCTAACCAGGTGTACACATGGGATATTACATACTTACCGTCGGTCAGCACTATTACCTGTATGTCATTGAGGATATCTACAGTCGAAAAATCGTGGGTTATGATGTGTATGAGCGAGAATGTGGTGAGTTAGCATCCTTGTTATTGCAACGAACGCTGATGCGAGAGCAGTGCTTTAATCAGCCGCTTGTGCTTCATTCTGACAATGGTGCGCCAATGAAGTCACTGACGTTCAAAGCGAAGATGGATGAGTTAGGAATAACCTCATCATACTCACGCCCAAGAGTGAGTGATGATAACCCGTATGTAGAATCGCTGTTCCGTACAGTGAAGTACATGCCGAGCTGGCCAACAAAGGGGTTTAACGATCTCGATGCAAGTCGTTGTTGGGTTGAAAGCTTCGTGCGTTGGTACAATACAGAGCACAAACATAGCAAGCTAAATTATGTGACACCGAGTCAGCGTCATAATGGTAAGGACAGAGAGCTCTTAGCGTATCGTTCGGAAGTATTGCATGCAGCGAAACGTCTAAATCCAGAGCGTTGGTCTAAAGA
>NZ_AFWF01000056.1 GCF_000222605.1 Vibrio ichthyoenteri ATCC 700023
ATCTTGGACTTCGAAAAACTTCTTACCGTAGATGTTAGACCAGGTATTTTCTTGCCCGTCGATAACCTTGGTTTGCAAGCCGCCGTACACTTCTTTAAAAGACATTTTTTGCGGGTTAGCGCCTAGCTGCTCAAACTGAGCCACCAGCACATCTGACGCTTGAACACGGAATTTCAAACCTTCGGCATCTTTTGGTGAGATCAGCGGTTTATTAGCCGACATCTGTTTCATCCCGTTATGCCAAAACGCAAGGCCCTGCAGTCCACGACGATTCATCGCGTTTTTTAGCTTGTCACCTGACTCCGAGTTTTGAAAACGGTCCACAGCTGCGACATCATCAAACAGGAATGGCAGATCGAAGATACGATACTTTTTAGTGAATTTTTCAAACTTCGACAGAGAAGGAGCGGCAAGATGCACATCACCGTTCAGAAGTGCTTCGAGCACTTTATTGTCATCATATAGTGTTGAGTTAGGAAAAACCTGCATGCAAACTTTACCATTCATCTCATCGTTGACTCGCTGCTCAAGCAATGAAGCGGCGATGCCTTTCGGGTGTTTATCGGTATTGGTTACGTGACTAAATTTGATCACAGTTTCACCCGGATCACAGTTGGCCATCGCATTAAAACTTGTCGCAGCCAGAACAGAGATAGATAGTAGGGTCAAAGGCTTAAACATTATTATTCTCCTTGTTAAGTAAACAACCCCATCACTGGGTGTTGATAATTAACTAAGGGCAATAAGCGAGCCAGCTTAGACTAAATGTTAATAAGTTATTAATTTTAAATGATTTATTCACTCCACCAACGAACAATCGCAAACTTATCAATTATTTAAAGAACATGCTTTGAGTGAAAAACCACCCAAAATAACGGCGACATGTGTACATTTCCACCAATAAAAAGCGACAAACCAAAATTCCTCACTATCTTTATGGTTTAATTTTTAGTCTATTTTCTGTCTAATACTAATAAAGAAAATTTGTTATTCATGTGCTAAAAATTATTATATTGGAGGGTGCTATGACAAGGATCGTTATATCATCGCTATCTATGTGCTTGCTGTTAACCAGCTGCAGTGAAGATGAGCAAAAAGCTACCGAAGAAGAAACAATCACAGCGACCTCTGAGATAGAGGTTCTTTTCCCTATAACCGAATCTCTTACGACAGCCTCATCCATTACAGTAAGAGGTACCGCATCAAGCGATATAAATTCGGTGAGTGTCAATGGCGTTGACGGTGACTTCCAAACTTACGCTGGATTCTGGACGGCGG
Source organism: Vibrio ichthyoenteri ATCC 700023 (assembly GCF_000222605.1). Lineage (GTDB taxonomy): Bacteria > Pseudomonadota > Gammaproteobacteria > Enterobacterales > Vibrionaceae > Vibrio > Vibrio ichthyoenteri. Next base: position 1,279 of record NZ_AFWF01000056.1, read on the forward strand.
AGATACCTCTTCAATTCGGTTATAATAACGTTAACATTTCTTATTCAACAGACAGCAGCACTCAATCATTCAATACCAATCGTATAAGACGAAACTCCTCTTTTTATGATGACCCCATACTTGCTAGTTACGCCGACAACACTAACTCAATATTTATTTATGAGAGTGACACTAATTCGCTCATTTATTTAAATTTAACAACTCAACAGTCCGTTCTTACCCGTCAATTTCAAGTAGAAGATCAGCCGGATGATGTGCAATCAAAAGATGAAATGCATGAGCAAAAACCGCTTTCAATTACTGCGAGCGCGAATGGGGATAAGGTATATTACTACACCGAATTTAATAATGACTATTACATCAATTTGATTGAAACCAACTCAGGAGATGTTACGACTCTCTATGGACCAGATTCACCAAGTTACGATGCATCCCTATTTGTAGAAAATTTTCCTCTCATATTAGATGAAGTTAATAATCAATTAATTCTTACTAAAGATAGTCCAAGCGACCCCGCGAACGCTTTAAATTTGATATCAAACACCTTTCATTCGCTCAATATTCCAGATCTGAGTACACAAGCTGCTAGCTCTGCTTTTTTACATTGGGCAATGAAAGATTCAAACACATTAACTTACATAGCCAAGACTGGTAGTACTTACTTTTCAGGTAATGTTGATATAGCGACAGGTAATTATAGCAACTACTCGGGATTATTAAGTTTAGTTGATGATTGCCCCGAAATAGATAATCGCTCGCAATTAACTTACGCAGTGAATCAAACGCTTTATTACTGGGCTGACTCAGACAAACTCTGCTATCTTGACACAACAAATTACACAATCGAAGAAGTCACAAATAACCTAGAAGGCTACCCTAATACTAATTTAATTAATCTTGACTTCATATATTCATACCCCAACCTAAACCGGAATGATGAAGATTATTTACTCGTTAAAGGTGCATCCAACATTGACTATCAACTCGTTCAGTTCGATAGTGGCTATCACTACTCTCTTATTGGGGATTTCATCGAAGTTGGTGATGGTAATATAAGCCCTACTACCGCTCGTGAAACGTTGCTGGACCTTGATTCAGGGAAAATATATTACATTATTCGCGAGGACGAAAACCGCATTGGTTCACAGATATTTGTAATGGATACCGCTAACCAAGAGTGGAGTGAAATTGGCACCTACCCAGATGTGAGGTTTGAAATTGCGGTTCTCAATGAACAGGAAAATGCTATCTACGCATATAACGACCGATCAGGTAATGACAATGAACTCTATCGAATAGACTTAGTAACCGGAGTCAGTACCATCGTCGTAGGTGCCACTGAAAAATCCACTGTCGATTACCCTGATTTCAACGTAGATTCAATTGCCTTCGATGAACAAAATCAAATCATTTATCTCGCTCGTGATATTAATGAAGCAGTACCAACAGGTTATGGCACATTTAGTCTACTCGCCTGGAATATTGCAACTCAGTCACTCACTGAAGTAGCCAGCATTTCCAACCAAGCCAACGCAACTAATATGCGAGCGAGTTACGATATGGTTTTCATTCCTGAAAGCCAACAAGTTGCCTTTTATCACTCCACGTCTGACTACCCCATTTGGACCGTGAATGTGTTAACTGGTGCGCGAAGCATCCTTTCCATTGATAATCTCAATAGTGGACCAAGCACGAGTAATGCGCGTGGTCTCGCCATTGATACCTCAAAGAACCGGATTATTGTTGCGTCTCAAGCTAGCCAATCGCTGTTTTCTATCGATTTAAATACTGGCGACAAAACCATGACAAGTGCTGAGGACCATGCTCAAGGTATTGTATTACTTCAAGTAATTGGTATTGATGTTGATCACAACAAACAAATTGCGCTCGTCGCTGACGAATCGATTGAGGCACTTTATTACGTTGACCTGATGACTGGTGAAAGAGTCATTATTCAAAATTAATCCTTTCGAATAAGCAATACATCCAATGGAAGCTCGCCTAGCTTAGCCGGCTTCCATCACAACATATTGTTCCAATCTAACTCGAAAAATCCCCCCAACTTAAGAAGAGCAGCTAATCTCCATCCCCTTGCCCCACTCCGGTGGTAACTTTGCCAACTCTTCCATCAGTGGGTGCTCATCATAAGGGGCAGCTAATAGTGTTAGCCATTGTTCTACCAATGAGTAATCACCTTGTTCAGCTTTATCGATCACATTTTGCAGCAAATAATTGCGTAAAATATATTTAGGGTTCACCAAGCGCATCGCCTCACATCGCGCTTGAGCGGTGATCTTTTCTCCCTGCTCGCTTACTTCCAACTCACAGCGAGCCAAATAAAGATCAACCCACGCTTGAGCCACACTTCGATCGAGAAAGAGATCAATCACAGGCTGAGAACCATGGCGATCAATATTCGCTAACTCACGCATAAAACGTGGGTAATCTGGTTGCTGTTGCTCAAGTAAATCAAACAGCATTACAAATAATTCGCCATCTTCCGCAAGCTGGCTATGCAAGCCCAATTTAGCCCGCATCTGCTGGCTATAGTACTGCTGCAACCGCGGTTCAAATTGCGCTAATGCCTCTTCAATCTGCGCCCTATCGATTAAGGAAGAAAGCGCATGACCTAGTGCAGATAGATTCCATAACGCAATCCGCGGCTGTTGATTAAATGCATAACGCCCTTGGTAATCCGAGTGGTTACAGATGTAGCTAGCGTCATAATCATCTAAAAAAGCAAACGGGCCATAATCAAAGGTTTGACCCAAAATCGACATATTGTCAGTGTTCATTACACCGTGACAAAATCCTACAGCCTGCCATTGAGCGATCATCAATGCGGTGCTATCGACCACCTGTTCAAACATCGCCGCATACGGATGCTCAGCCTCGGCGAACTCAGGCCAATACCACTCAATCACTTTATCCGCGAGCAACTTGAGCTCACTAATTTGATTGGTATAGAAAAAGTGCTCAAAGTGACCAAAACGGATATGACTCTCAGCCATACGCAACAACAATGCACCCTGCTCTCTCTTTTCTCTATAAACAGGCGTGTCGCTTGCAAGCATCCCCAAGCCACGTGTGGTCGCAATCCCAAGCCCAGCCATCGCTTCACTGCACAAATATTCACGAATGGTAGAGCGCAATACCGCTCTACCATCTCCCATGCGAGAGTATGGTGTAAGTCCAGCTCCTTTCAAATGCAAATCAAATACGGTGCCATGTGAATTTTCCATCTCGCACAACAGCAGCCCACGACCATCACCGAGATCTGGGTTATAAACACCAAATTGATGACCTGCATACTTCATTGCCAATGGCATAAATTGAGGATGGCTAAGCGCGCCCGTAAGCTGCTGTTTAAGCTCTCCGCTAGGGGCATTGGTAGGAAAACCAAATTGCGTCGCTAAGGAGCTATTCCAACTGACCCAACGAGTATTCTCTAATATTTGAGGAGAAACGGCGGTAAAGAACGTCGTCGGTAGTGTGGCAAATCGACTGGAGAAACAAGGAAAGGTTTTAGGCACGATGTACAATCCATTTACACATTGAGATTGTATCAAGTTACCAGAACAAGTCGGTGGGTGCTAGGTGAATAAAAATGAACGAGTTAGTACCCACAAACTCTACAAGGCTTATTCTATAAAGAATTACACCATTAAAAATACGCCAATAATTCCCGCTAAAGAAAATAAACAAGTCCGGCTAATCACACCGAAGTTAGAAGGCTGAATCATTTCTAGTCTTTCCATACACACCTCTTTGAATGTTACATTGAAATTACAATATGATGAATTTTCAGCGATTTCACAATCTTTATCATGATGAATTTTTTATGACAACCGATATATAGCGAAAGTCCTGTTCGACACGACGAGCAATAAAAAAGTTAAAACCAACCTTTCTAGCCTTGCACATAAATGCGGTCAAATTCCTCATCTGATTTAACCAAATAAAGGATAAATTCTACGAAGGCGATGATACCAATAACAATCGATGGAATACCTAGTAAAATAAAGCCGAACAGGAAGCACAGCAGCATAATCACGCCCTGATTGGTGTAGCACAAATAGAATTTGTGCGCGCCAAAAACACCTAGGAAAAAAGCAAACAATGCTGCAACAATCTTCTTCGATGCGGCGCTATCTGGCACTGATTCAGGGTAAACCGACTTCGCCGAAAATTGCAGTGAGACCAAATAACTTACCGCTACTGGGGCAACAGCCACTACACTGAAAGTAAGGTGTGCTATTCAAGGATCGAAACATGCGCTTATTGACCGCAATAACACTTTGGTTAATCACGTGTAGTGCCCACGCAGATTACAGCAATCTCGCTTGGTCAATCATGGACAGCAAAGGACAACGAGTTTACGACACCGACAACGTACTAAAAGCAGCGATTGAACAAGACCGATTTATCCCACTTCGTTTTGATACTCAATTCAAACAAGCCGCCCCCGATCTCTTTAAACAAATTTACGTGCAAGGCCAGTTTGAGCTCGATGCTTTTGCCTCTCAAGCATTGGTTGATGGCATACAAACCTTAGTTGGGGAATTTGCCTGCGCAACTTATCGACACTATGCTCGCGAGCCAGAAGCGACAAGCTGTAACGGCAAAGCCCGCGACAAAACAACCAAAGAAGCGATGCCGTTTCAAGATGGCCAGTTTATAAAACATCGGCTAGAAATCACGACCAATAGCATTCACAGCAATGCCCCCAACCGCAGTTACGACATTTATCTACCCAGCGTTCAACAAGCCCCCCTCACTTTGGTTTGGGGCGCGGTTCATGAACTTGGCTCTTTTTTTGTTCACAACCGAAAGCGCAACGATACCGTCTTAACCATTTATATTGATGGTTACCGACTCAATAGTGATGGGGAGCGCAGTCAACGCATTAGTGCAAAGCCTGAGATCGTGTTTGTGGTGCTGCCAAAGGCATCTAAACTAGGCCAACAAAAAAGTCAGAACGAAGCGGCGAAATTTGCTCTCGCCGATGCCGATTTGATTGTTCCGCTCTATTAACCAAGACATTAACCAATATAAAAAAGGCCCTCAAATGAGGGCCATTAAATGTTCATAGCAAACAACAGCATTCATTGCTGCGGCTGTTTCGCCAACACTTGATCAATATCGCTAGCACTATGGCGCTCAGGTACTTGTTCCCACTCTTCACCCCAAGCACGATTGACAATACGACCACGTTGTACAGCTTTACGTTCCTCAATTTCATCAGCCCAGCGCAATAAATTGGGATAGCTCTGCACATCCAGAAATTCCGCAGCATCATACAATTTGCCCAGCATTAAATTACCGTACCATGGCCAAGTGGCAATATCTGCTATCGAATACTCTTCACCGGCAAGATAACGATTATCGGCCAAGTGTTTATCTAATAGATCAAGCTGGCGCTTGGTTTCCATCGTGAAACGGTTGATGGGATACTCAAACTTTTCTGGCGCATACGCATAAAAATGGCCAAAACCGCCACCAAGATAAGGCGCACTACCTTGCAACCAAAACAACCAATTCATTGCTACCGTGCGTTGGGCAAATTCTTGCGGTAATAACTGACCGAATTTTTCGGCTAAATACAGCAAAATATGCCCCGACTCAAAAACATGTACGGCGGGTTCAACCGAGTTGTCGACGAGTGCTGGAATTTTAGAATTTGGGTTAACGTTGACAAATCCAGATGAAAACTGGTCACCATCACCAATGCGAATTAAAAACGCATCGTATTCAGCCTCTGTCACGCCTAGGGCAAGTAGCTCCTCCAGCATAATAGTGACCTTTTGGCCATTGGGTGTCCCCATTGAGTAAAGCTGTAATGCATGTTTGCCCACTGGCAAAACCTGTTCGTGACGTGCTCCCGCGGTTGGGCGATTAATGCTTGCCCACGCACCGCCGGTATCACTATCTTCAGTCCACACTTTTGCTGGAATATATTCATTTGTCATGACTTTTCCTTCTTGATTTATGCTGCTTTACTTAGAAGACATGGTGCCTGTTCATTTAAAATACAACCAAATACCTCGATTATCTAAATATGATATCCAACCAAGTAAGAAGCAAAACATATATATCCACATTGCACGCGATGTGAATTGACGATAGAGCGTTTTCTAACACCTTCGTTTCTAACGCCTAAAAAACGTTGAACTCAACGCATCACCACAAACGAGCAAAGAGGAAATGACGATTAATTTCGTCTAGCGCTTGACCCGTCTACGCATCTAGGGTTTAGTGTGCGCCCCCTTGTTTATAGTCTCTGAGGTATTCATGTCTATTGGTTTCGATTTCGGTACTGCAAACTGCAGTGTCGCACATACCGTTGACGGTAAAGTCACCCAAATTCCATTGGTTGGTGACAGCGCATTTATTCCATCAACACTTTGTGCACCTAGCGCAGAATCTGTCTCAGAGTATTTGTTTCGCTGTTTAGATATAAAGCCAAGCGATGAAACCAATGAAGCTGTCTTACGCCGCGCGGTAAAAATCAACCGCGAAGAAGGGCTTGAAATACAAGCTGATGAAGTAAAGTTTGGTCATCAAGCATTGGCGTTGTACCTCGAAGATCCGAAAGATACCTATTTTGTAAAATCACCTAAATCCTTTTTGGGTGCCATGGGGTTACGAGATATCCAACTGTCTTTCTTTGAAGATCTCGTGTGTGCGATGATGAGCAACATTAAACGCAGCGCAGAATCATCAATCCAATCAGAAATCACTCAAACTGTGATTGGCCGTCCGGTTAACTTTTTGGGTCGCGGCGGTGAAAATTCAAATATTCAAGCCGTTAATATTCTCGCTCGCGCGGCTAAACGTGCCGGATTTAAAGACGTAGAATTTCAATATGAACCCGTTGCTGCCGGCCTCGATTTTGAAGCCAGTTTAACGGTAGATAAAAATGTACTTGTGGTTGATATCGGCGGCGGTACCACGGACTGTTCGATGATTCGCATGGGCCCAAGCTGGCGCAATAAGCTAGAACGTAGTGAATCCCTACTCGCGCACACTGGTCAGATGGTGGGTGGTAATGATCTTGATATCTTCATTGCCTTTAAGTGCTTTATGAAAGAGTTCGGCCTTGGCAGTAAGTTACTCAGCGGCCTAGATTTACCTCTGATCCAATACTGGAATGCGATGGCGATTAACGACGTGCAAGCTCAGCGTAGCTTCTACGGTCATGACAATACCAAGCCACTGCGTGAATTCTTTAAAGCCGCCGCTGAACCGCAAAAGCTTGGCCGTCTACTGCAACTGCATCAAGAAACCTTAGGCTATGGCGTTATCAACCAAGCAGAAAAGGCCAAAATCGCCCTTTCTGATCATGATAACTATACGGCGAAAATTGATCTGATTTCCGAGCAATTTGAAATTTTCAGTGAACGCAGTGAGATCGAAGCCGCAATTGAAAATCCAATGGTTAAGATCCGTAATCTTGTCGAAGAAGCGGTCACTCAAAGTGGCATTCAGCCAGACATCATTTATATGACCGGCGGCTCAGCACGTTCAACCGTACTCACCGCAGCGGTCGCTTCTGTACTGCCTAACACCGAGATAGTCGCAGGCAACTACTTTGGCTCAGTAACCGCCGGCTTAACTCATTGGTCAGATTTAATTTATCGTTAATTTTTCGTATCAAATCAACGAAAAAAAAAGGAGCTTAGGCTCCTTTTTTGTTTCCAGTGATAAGACAAGAAGTAACGATAAAGCGTTCTTTCCCCCGCTTGTTCTTCCCACATTCCGCATGAAGTGATTCTTCGCCTCTAGGCAAAAAGCTCAAAAATCGGCCAGGACAAACCTGAGATCACAAAAAATAGACGCTATTTAAAAAAAATAGCGAGATTAATCACGCCTCAAATTTATTCATATATGAGCAATGTTGATCAAATATGAATAACGGTTAGAATTCCTACATCAATTAGGAGTACCACCATGTTTATTAATTACAACAACAATCCTGTTGACGCGAAGACTTACGATAGTCAGCGTTTACGCGATGAATTTCTTACTGAAGAGTTATTTACTGCAAACAGCATCAACATGCTCTATAGCCATATTGATCGCGTTGTTGCCATTGGTGTTTCACCAACTATTCGCTCTCTCAAGCTTGATGAGTATGTGGACAAAAAAGCGTTTGGAACGGATTACTTCCTTCAACGTCGTGAACTAGGCATTGTAAACCTTGGCGGTAAAGCAGAAATTCGCAGCCAAGGCAGTTGCTATCAATTGGAATATCTAGATGCATTGTATTTAGGTATGGGCGAACAAGAGATTGAATTTGAATCTCTTGATGTAAACGAACCTGCGGCACTTTATTGCTTAAGCGCTCCTGCACATCACACTTATCCATCGCGTTTAATTACGCAACAGAATGCCAAAAAGGTGGAACTTGGCAGCTTAGAAAATGCTAACGCTCGAGTCATCAACCAATACCTTCATCCTGATGTTCTACCTACGTGCCAACTATGTATGGGCATTACCCATCTTCAAACTGGCAGTGTATGGAACACGATGCCAGCACATACGCATGAGCGTCGTATGGAGGTTTACCTTTACTTCAACATCAAGCCATCGCAAGTGGTCTTCCATTACATGGGCGAGCCGACTGAAACTCGTCATATTGTTGTGAGAGATAAGCAACTTGTTCTTTCGCCTAGCTGGTCGATCCATTCAGGTTGTGGCACTCAAAATTACAGCTTTATTTGGGGAATGCTTGGGGAAAACCAAACATTCGACGACATGGACTTTATCGATATGAATTCAATACGTTAATAAAACTCTGTACCTACACTGGAGATAACAAATGATAACAAATAAAACCATTAAATTAGCTACTGTCGCCGCGGCTGTTACCGCTTCATTAAGCTTTTCAGCTATCGCGAATGCAGCAATTGAAATCAAAGCGGCCTTTAACCAGTCAGATAGCCATCCACAATATCTTGCATTAGAAAAATTTGGAAAAAAGCTCAGTGACGAGACTGATGGTCGCTACAAACTCACCGTTTACCCTAACTCTCTATTAGGTGACCAGCGAGCAGCACTTGAACTCGTACAAAACGGCGCGATTCAAATGGCGATGGTGGCGAACCCTTTAGTTGAAAACTACGACGAAACATTCCGTGTCATCGGTATGCCATACATCTATAACGGTTCAGATCACCAAGAAAAAGTGTTCACTTCTGGAGAGTTAGACCCATTATTCGCTTCAACGAAAAAATTTGGTTTTGAAGTCCTAACCGCATACACCGCTGGCGCACGCAGCATGAACACCAAACAAGCACCAGTGAACAACATTGCCGATATGAAAGGACAAAAAATTCGCGTAATGCAATCAGATACCATGATTAAAATGCTGGATTGTATGGGCGGAACTGGCGTGCCAATGAGCCAAGGTGAAGTATATTCTGCGGTACAACAAGGGGTACTTGATGGTGCAGAAAACAACGAAATCACCTACGCCGATTTGAAGCAATATGAAGTTGCCCCTTACTTTTCAGCTACTCGCCACCTAATGGTGCCAGACCTTCTAGTTGTGAGTAGCTACTTCACGTCTAGCATGTCAGAAAAAGACCAAGCAACACTAAGACGCCTAGCGAAAGAAAGCACGCCAATTGAGTTCAACATTTGGAATCAACACATTGAAAGTGCTAAGAAATCAGCAGAAGAGAAAGGCGCTATTTTTAACGAAGTTGACATCAAACCTTTCCAAAAAAGCTGCCAAGCAATGCAAGAAGAGTTGATCAAAACTCCGGCACAAAAAGAATTGTTTAAGAAAATTGTAAACATGTCTTAAGTATTAGTAAAAACGGGGCGTTGCGATAAGTACTGCCCCGATTTTAGGAATTTATATTATGTCTAATAATACAAATGGCCTTTTTGACAAAATCGACACGCTTAAACTTTGGATCGATAAAATCATCTCTGCCGTTTTAATTTTTATTGTTGCCGCAATGACGGTTCTGGTTACTTACCAAGTTGTTTCTCGCTATTTTTTTGGCAGCCCAAGCGCAACAAGTGAAGTGCTTTCTCGATATGCATTTATTTGGTTGATTTTAATCGGTAGTGCCTACGTCTTTGGCTTACGCGAACACATGGCAATTAGCTTTGTGAAACAGAAATTCACCGAAAAAACACAAATCTACGTTGAGATGTTTATTGAGTTATCTACCGCGACATTTGCTTTATTAGTGATGGTTATCGGCGGCTACAGCAGTACTGTACGTCAAATGTGGCAAATGGACTCAGCCTTACAGATTCCAATGGGAGTCATCTACGCTGCAATTCCAATCAGTGGCGGCCTGATCATTTTCTATTTCTTGTATCAGGAACTTGCCCTGCTACGTCGC
>NZ_AFWF01000055.1 GCF_000222605.1 Vibrio ichthyoenteri ATCC 700023
ACGGAGAGATGATCCGATCCAGAAGAAATATGGAAACAGTGAAATCGACACAACCGCCGCTTATCCCTACTGTGAGCAGTGGTGGAAGTCTGTCGATGAGAACCGTTTTGGGGAGCCTGCGGGGATCAAGTGGCGTATCTACAACGATGTAGCCAAACACTACCCGGAGATCGCGATCGAAGTAAGAAAACCCGATGGATTTTTTGCACGCGTGCTAGGTAAAGAAGTGTCCGAAGCGGAGCGTGTCGATATGCTTGTTGAGCGCGTGCTCAGTGTCGAGCAAACTAATGGCAGGATTGTTCGCGGTTTTGGTTACACGCTTGATAAAAGTCTAGTCCATGAAGGGCAAGAGCTCTGGAACGCCGGCGCTGGTTTTGTGGGAGTACAAGCCGGACGCGTACTAACCGGCCCGGCTTATTTTGTCGTAAGACAAGCGATGCCAATGCTACAAGCGGTCTTAATGAGTGCGGTGATTATAGCCAGTCCGATAGTGCTGACGATCAGTGCGTATAACATCAGCACCTTAATGTCGCTCTCATTGGTTTATTCAGGTTTGATGTTCTTAACATTTTGGTGGGAACTGTGCCGTAGCTTAGACAGCAAGCTTATCGAAGGACTCTACAAGCTGAATGAGAATTTAAACCCACTAACAGGCGCCATCAACTACATGGATGACACAATCCTAAAGCTCGTCATGATCATACTCTATGTCATGATGCCGGCAGTATGGTTTGGGTTGTTGGGTTTTGCGGGATATAAAGTGAACGCAATTGGGATTGATTCAGCGTTAGAAAAAATAAATAAAGTATCCAGCGATGGTTCAAGAATAGTCACTAATCGTATAATGAAAGGGTAATATTTTTCTAGGTCGAGAGAATATTAGTAACGCTCTCGACCATTCCAATCTTCTTTTTCAGATTGCTTCATTGCCTCGTTTGTTGCCTGAAGCCATTTGGATGCTTCATTCCGAAGCAAGCATGAAGTTTTATTTGATGTATGTGCATTTTCGCTACGTTCTAGTAAACGCACCGCTTTATCTTCTTTAAAGGCTTGATGCCATTTTTTTATGAACTGCAACATCACAACCTCCTAGATTTATCGGTGAATCGACAGTTTCTGTGTGTAAATTACTCTGTTATTGAAATGCTTGCAACCACTTTCACATTGGAGTTGGGACAGTACTCTTAGAAAAAATCAAAGTTATTCTGTAAAAACAATGAGTAAGGATTTTAACCCTTTCTTCTGTCTGGTATGCTCAAAAAAATAACAGGTCATGAGATCAATCCTCAAAAGGTTCGCATCTCTTTGACATACATCCAACTTGTGACGTAATCAAATGCATAACGATAAACACATGACTCTAGTTTCTGAAATCGTCGAACGTAGTTTTACAACAGATTTTCAATGTTTAGAA
>NZ_AFWF01000054.1 GCF_000222605.1 Vibrio ichthyoenteri ATCC 700023
GTGTTGCTATTCGTAATGGTGGTGGGATTCATGCTTATCGGCGTGCCGATTGCGGTTTCACTCGGTCTTTCAAGCATGCTATTTTTGATGATGCACTCGGATGCCTCACTCGCGTCAGTGGCGCAAACCTTATTTAATGCCTTTGCCGGACATTACACTTTATTGGCGATTCCATTCTTCATTTTGGCATCGAGTTTTATGTCTACTGGTGGCGTTGCCAAGCGCATTATTCGTTTTGCCATCGCGATGGTTGGTTGGTTCCGGGGTGGCTTAGCCATGGCATCGGTGGTGGCTTGCATGATGTTTGCTGCTCTTTCAGGATCATCACCCGCAACGGTGGTCGCCATTGGTAGTATTGTTATCGCGGGCATGATTAAAAATGGTTACTCGAAAGAGTTCGCCGCTGGTGTTATTTGCAATGCGGGCACATTGGGCATCTTGATCCCGCCATCGATTGTGATGGTGGTATATGCGGCCGCGACCGATGTATCGGTGGGGCGTATGTTCTTAGGTGGAGTGATACCTGGATTGTTAGCCGGTGTCATGTTGATGATTGCTATCTATATCGCCGCCCGCATCAAGAAACTACCTAAGCAGCCGTTTGTTGGCTGGAAAGAGATGTTCTTGGCTGCGAAAGATGCCAGTTGGGGTTTGTTGCTGGTGGTGATCATTCTCGGTGGTATTTATGGCGGAGTGTTTACCCCAACAGAAGCGGCTGCGGTGGCTGCGGTCTACTCTTTTTTAATTGCCAATTTTATCTACAAAGATATGGGGCCATTTGCAGACAAGAAGAATACCAAACCTGTGTTAGTCAAAGTGGTTCAAGCATTTGTACATAAGGATACCAAGAGCACCTTGTATGATGCGGGTAAGCTGACGATCATGCTGTTGTTTATCATTGCCAATGCGCTGATACTCAAACATGTGCTGACGGAAGAACGTATTCCACAAATGATTACAGAATCGATGTTATCGGCAGGTCTTGGTCCAATTACTTTCTTGATTGTGGTTAACGTATTGCTGTTGATTGGTGGTCAGTTCATGGAGCCATCAGGTTTGCTGATCATTGTCGCACCGCTTGTTTTCCCAATCGCAATTGCGCTTGGTATTGATCCTATTCACTTAGGTATCATGATGGTGGTGAACATGGAAATAGGGATGATAACGCCCCCAGTAGGCCTGAACCTATTTGTTACCGCTGGCGTGGCAAAAATGTCGATGATGCAGGTGGTGAAAGCCGCGCTACCTTGGGTTGGGGTGATGTTCCTCTTCCTCATTATTGTCACTTACGTACCATGGGTTTCCACATGGTTACCAACAACATTGATGGGGCCAGAAATCATAACAAAGTAACGTGACAAGTTAAGCTTGGTGGGGAGGGTTAGACCTCCTCATCAATATGCTTTCTACCTTGATTTCGAGGGTCACAGCCGCATTGTCTCCGCTCGTAAAAACGCCATTTCATTGGACGATTCTTACGTCTATCACAGCCTGAACGATGGTCAGGTTGGTAGATACCGTCAATTAAAACCGTTTCGGCGATCACTTTTACTTTGGTTTTTTCTCCCATCGTAATCTCCTCGCTCTTTTCTTTCAGTATTGCCTATGCTTTGGCGCTTTGCCAAATTTATCCGTTCTCAATTATGAGAATTACGACCGCAATAAACGGCCGTAAAGCATTGAAATAGAGTGAGGTTTATAGAGTTATTAAGCGGCGATGACCACGGGGTGGCCCAGTGTTGGATGAGAAATGACCGACACTTTATGCTGATAAACTTGTTCAATGACCGACGAATTAAGTGCCTTTTCTGGCGTGTCATCAGTCACAATGACACCTTGGTTTAGGATCACAATGCGATCGGCATATTGCGCAGCAAGGTTGAGGTCATGTAAAACGGCCACGACGGTCGCTCCCTGTTGAGCGAGGTGTTGTGCTAGTGCCAGCGTAGTGTGTTGGTGGTGAATATCTAAGGCAGAAGTAGGCTCATCTAACAACAACACTTTGTTTCCGCCACTTTGTTCGAGTTGAGTTAACACGCGTGCCAAATGAACACGCTGTTTTTCCCCTCCAGACAAAGTCGGGTAAGCTCGATTTGATAAGTGAAGTACGTCCGTGAGCTGCATATTTTTGTCTATGACATTATCAAGCGCTTCGCGCGGCATGCTCAAACCCAAGCCGCCTAAAGCGACCACTTCACGAGCCATAAAATTAAATGATAGTGAACTGCTTTGAGGCAGTACCCCAAAGTTTTTCGCTAACAATGCTGATGGCCAATTTTCTCGGGCTTGCCCAAACAATGCAAACTCCCCCCGCGCACTTATTTCACCGGTTAACGCTTTTAATAAGGTACTTTTACCGGTGCCATTTGGGCCAAGTAAAGCGGTAAATTGACCGCGTTGAAGCGTTAAATGAACGTTATCGAGAATGGTTCGCCCACCCAAGGAAACGGACAAGTGCTCGATAGCAACGGTTGTTGATGAATAATAGTCATCAATCATTGGCGGCTTGCCTGATTTTTTTGAAGAAAACAGCGATAGCATTACAAACGGCCTTTTTGTTTAATCAGTAACCAAATAAAAAATGGTGCTCCCAGCAGAGCGGTGACGATGCCTACTGGCATATCTAACGGAGCCGCTACCGTGCGAGCGAGCATGTCAGCAACGACCAACAGTAAACCCCCCATAAACAACGTAACGGGAAGTAAAGACCGAAAATTTGGCCCTATCATCATTCGCGCTAAATGCGGGACAATTAGCCCTATAAAACCGATCATTCCAGCCAGTGCGACCGTAACGCCGACGCCAGCAGCCGCGAGGATAATCAAACGCCGCTTGAGTGATTGAACATCGATCCCCATATGACGAGCTTCGGCTTCGCCCAATAACATTGCGTTGAGTTTGTCTGCATCACGGTAGTAGACGATAAACAGCACCAACAGAGTGCCGAAGGCAAGCCATAAACCGCGAGGGTTAGCGCCGGCGAGTGATCCCATCGTCCACAGTGAGAGATCACGTAGTGCTTGATCGTCCGCAAAGTAGTTGAGTAACCCCAAGGCCGCACCTGCCAGTGCTGCAATGGCAACACCGGCGAGTAACATCATGGTGACAGAGGTGCCATTCTCTCCGGTGCCTAAGCGATAAACGGTGAAAGTAATCACTGTGCCACCAATGCAAGCAAACATAGGTACGGTGCCAAACAGTAACAGAGCTGGATAGTCAGCGGCGAGTTCACCAAATACGACAATCGCAATTGCTGCGCCGAGAGCTGCGCCCGATGACACGCCAATAATGCCGGGATCGGCAAGTGGATTGCGAAATAGGCCTTGCATGACAGTGCCGCAGATAGCAAGAATACCGCCTACAGCGATAGCTAATAGTGTTCGCGGCAAACGAACTTGCTGCACAACCATAGTAATGTGAGCGGGTAAGTCAGCTTGTTTTACCGAGAAAAAAGCACTCGGTAGCAACGACGTAATACTATCCAAAAAACTGATGTTCATTGGTCCAACACTTATCGATGCAACGGTTGCAAAATAGAGAGCAATCGCCGTGAATAAGCAAAGTGACTTTGCGCTGAGTATGCGTGACGTTGTCATAGTGGATGCCGCCATAGTAACTAGATTATTCCTTGTTGCTTGGGTGGAGCTGTTGGAATAATTCATCAGCGAGCTGCAAGCTCTCGATGCCTAAACCACCAATGATGGCGCTACCATTGACCGCAATGATACGGTTTTGGCTACCCGCAGGCGTGGCCAAAAGGAGTGGGAACTCTTTTAAAATACCTTCGTTACCACCTAATGCCTGCCATGCGCGTTTGGTTACCAGCAGGTAATCAGGCTGCATTTCAACGATCGCTTCTTGCGATAGTGGCTTATACGAGTTCATCTTTTCTTTGGCGGGATTGTTGCCTCCAGCAAGATTGACGATCACGTCAATCGTGGTTTGATCGCCTGCAATGGTGGCTGGGCGGCCTTTGCTGAGCATAGCGAACAAGACGTTAGGCTTGCTATCAGTGGTGCGTGTTTGCATCGCTTCTAACTGCGATTGTAGCGAGGCTTTTAGCGCTACAGCGTTGTCTTGTGTGCCCGTGATGGCGGCAATCTGGTCGATACGCTTAAATAAATCATGTTCCGTATCACCTGAAGGGACTGTTTCTACATTGATGCCGCCATTTTTGAGCAAGGTTAACGTACTTTCTGGCCCCATTTCATGGGAGCCAATTAAATGCGTTGGAGAGAGTGCCATTAACCCTTCAGCGGAGAGTTGGCGATGGTAGCCAACCAAAGGAAGCTTCTCGTCGCGATTGTATTTCTTACTGGTGACATCCAGCGCAACTAATTGGTCTTGAGCACCTAGTGCAATAAGTAGTTCAGTAATGCTTGAGCCAGCACTAATAATACGATTTTGCGGCTGATCTTGGGCCACAATTGAGCTTGAGGTAACCAGTAGGCCAAAAGCTAAAAGGAGTGTTTTCATTAACGTTCTTCCATAACAATATTGGTGGCTGAAATGTGGTGTTTTTGCATAAAAGCGAGTAGGTTGAGCATCGATTCCACATCCGCTTTTTTATCGGCAGCAATCACAATGGGTTTGTCGGGAGTTTGCTGACGAGCTTCTAGCAATGCAGTTGTAAACTGTGCCCAATCACTAAATTCCGTGCCGTCTACAGCCCATTTGTTTGCGGTTGCTGCATCGGTGTTGGTATGCAAAATACCGATTGAAATAACCGGTTTATCTGGACGAGTTAATGCGCTGCTTTCTTCAGTTTTAGGAATGTCGACATTCAGAGTTTGTACACTGACGTTAGCCGTTAGTAGCAGGAACACCATAACAATAAAAATGATGTCGAGCATTGGCGTGAGGTCCGGCTTAAACTCTTCATCGCTGAACTGTGAGTGGGATTGAATCATCAAATTACCTCATCTGTGATGGGGGCGACGAAGATTTTCTTATTGGAACACGCTTTATCCGCGCAGAGATTTTCGGCGCAAGGATCGACCGAGATCCCCTCAATGTGAAGATTACTATGGTTAAGCGTATATTCAATTTTGGCTAAGGTTTTTTCTACCCACATACTGAGTAACTGTGCGCCCATAATCGCAGGCAGAGCAATCAACAAACCCGCAGCGGTAGTGGTCATGGCAAGCCCTAAACCATCGGCGAGATTGGCCGGTGAAATCGCCCCTTCGGTTGAGGTAATACCTTTGAACATTTCCATCAAACCCAGTACGGTGCCCAATAGGCCAATCAAAGGGCTGATCACGCCAATCATTGATAGTAATCGTATCCCAGAGCGAAATTGCTGACGTTTTTTGAACAGCCATATGCTGACCGCTTCTTCACGCAAAGGCTTAGTAAAGTGACGATGGTTGAGCAGCATTCGCATTGATTGAAAGGCCAGTTGACGCCCCCCCAATTCATCAGCAATGAAGCGATCGACCTCTTCCGCGTGATTGAAGTCCAGTTTGTGTACTTGCTTTAAGATGCGAGAGGTATAGGTACGGCCATTGAGCAGCATGTATAACGTTCGCTCAATTAAAATGACCAGAGTAAGGAACGACATGATGATTAGCGGCCATGTCATGATGCCCAGTTGGCTTTGAAGATGACTCAATGTTTGCATGATGATTTGTCTGTACTACTGTAATTTAAAATTGATTGGGATTTGCACGCGGTGAGCAATGGCTTGGCCTTGCTCGATACGGCGAGAAAATTGCCATTGTTTAATCGTATTCAGTGCTCGTTGATCCAATATTTGGTGACCACTCGATAAAATAATTTTTTGTTTAATTTGCTTCCCTTCACTATTGAGCCATACCTCAATCAATGCCTTGCCTTCTAAACCTTTTCTACGCGCAAGTTTCGGGTAAGAAACGGGAACTGGCTTGGCACTAAATTGTGGCTTGCTCACTAACATCGGCTCGCTACTTTGAGATGCAATTTGCTGCTGAGTCGTTTCATGCTGCTCAATCTGCGGTTTTTCAGCGTGATCTATTGGTTTGTTGTTAGCCTTTGTTGCGGGCTCTTTCTCGCTTAATGGTGGTGTTGCTGCATTGGGCTTATTTTTTGCCGTGACATCTTTGGCACGGGTTGCCACTACCGGTGTTTGCTCGGTCTTGGTTTTGATCGGCTCTGGCTTTATCGACTCTGGCTTTATCGCCTTGGATTTCACGACGGGCTGGCTCACTGGTTTAGGGGGGAGTGGCTTGACGACTTTTGGCTCAACGGCACTCGCTGCGATCTCTTGTAACTTACTCTCCTGCACTTTATTTGGCGCCGCTTCTTGGTGAGTGGTGTTATGTGCGCTTTCTTCATTGGTCTGTGATGCGGGTTTTGATACTGCCCGAGCCAGCAATTGAATTTGCATCGATTGGACGCCTTGCGCCATTGAAACCTCAATAACTTTTGCCTGAGGAGCATAGGATAGCGCTATGCCCTGAATCAGGAAGGCAATCAGTCCGGCTATAAAGTAACGAAGCTTTGTCATCTAAAAACAGCACACCCTAGGCATTAAACAATATGGTGATACAAACCATCACCGACGAAATACGCGATGTATTATCCATTAAATGACAATGAGATCAAATATCATTTACATTATCATTTGCGATCTATATTATGTCGAGAATAGTTCTTATTTACAAATTTATTTATAAGATTTCGCTTACTCGCTCCACGCTTTCTTTCTATTAATCAAACCATTGTGAATGTGGCTTTTGGTGTTGCGGCAGGAGATGTGGAGTGCGGTGCGAAACGGATGCAGTGATGATGTTATGAATCCAATTGCTTTAGATATGCCTGATCTTGACGCTATTTATTTTGACCCTAGCGACGAGTCTATCGTTGGAAAGCAAACCACCGATCCGCTTCGATTCGCTTTTAGTGGTAAAACAGGGCCGCACGTCGGTGGCAGTTCAGTCCCTATTCCGCAAAGTAAAACTCAAGACGCGATGTTGAATGCATTAAACAGTGCCGGCTCGATTAAGGGACGCTGTTTGTATATCCACATTCCTTTCTGTCGTGTTCGTTGTACTTATTGCAACTTTTTCCAATACGCGTCGAGCGAGCAGTTAATTGCAGAATATTTTGCCGCGTTAGTTATGGAGATAGAACGTAAGGCTGCGTTTGTTTGGACGCAAAGTTTACCGTTTCAAGCTGTTTATGTCGGTGGTGGTACGCCGACAGATTTAAGTGCAGAACAGATCAAGCGATTGGGCCAATTAATCCGTGAACGTTTTCCGCTGACTCCTGATTGTGAAATTACCTTGGAAGGGCGTGTAAACCGTTTTAGTGAGGCGAAATTTGAAGCCGCATTAACCGGTGGATTTAACCGTTTTTCTTTAGGTGTACAAAGTTTCGATAGTCAGGTTCGTCGTGCTGCTAAGCGTCTTGATGATGGGGATGTGGTTTTAACGACGCTGCAAAAAATGGTGGCCTATAACGCGGCACCGATCGTTATTGATCTACTTTATGGCCTGCCTTATCAGACGTTAGACATTTGGCAAAATGATTTGGAAATGTATATAGAGTCAGGCGTTGATGGTGTCGACCTTTATCAGTTACTTGAATTACAAAACTTACCAATGGCGCGTTTGATTGAACAAGGCAAACTGCCTCAGCCTGCGGATACTGTTATGAAAGCGGAAATGTATCAGATGGGGGCCGATTTTATGGCGCGTTTCCATCAGCGTCGTTTGAGCGTCAATCACTGGGCGTCAACGAATCGTGAACGTAGCATCTACAACAGCTTAGCGAAAACCAATGCCGAAGTGTTGCCGATTGGGGCGGGGGCTGGCGGTAACTTTAATGGTGTTAGCGCCATGCAACATCGAGACATGACGGCATATATCGAAGCGATTAAGCAACAACAATTCCCAGTTGGGATGGCATTTAGAGCTGATCCAAACGCAGTGTCACTTAACCATTTCAAAGCCGCTTTCGATCGTGGTGTGTTGTTAAAACATGACTTTCATCCATGGTTTGAACGTCTGATGCCGCTATTCGAAATCTGGCAACAACGTGGTCTTGTCACGATAACGGCTCAAGCCATCGCCTTGACGCAAGCGGGGCAATTTTGGTCCGTCAATTTGGCGACTAACCTAATCAAAATCATTCAGAGTGATAAAGCCAATCGCTTAGCTCTGGCTGGATAAATTTGGCGAAATAGATTCGATGTAAAGGAGGAATCATGTACAGCACATGCTCAGCGACAGAAGTAAAACAAAAAGTAGCCGCGGCGTTAGCGCTGGATACGGCGGCACCCGTATCTGAGATGTCTCAGCAATTAGCACTGAGTGAAGGGGCAATTACTTTTGCTCTGCCAGATGAGATGTTGACTCGTGTGGATGGGCGACATGCTCAAGCAATTTTAGAACAATTACCGACTTGGGGAAATGTGACGACGATTGTCCATTCATTTGGTTCGATATTCGAAAGCAAAGCACGTTTTCCGAAAGGAAAAGTAGCCCATGGATACTACAACTTAATGGGGCGCGAAGGAGAATTGCACGGCCATTTGCGTTTGGATCTTGTTGAGCACATTGCCTTTGTAAGTAAGCCTTTTAGAAGCATGGACAGCCACTACATTGGTTTTTTTGATGTTGATGGTCATTGTATTTTCAAGGTTTATGTTGGTCGCGATAAAAAGCGTCAACTGTTAACAGAACAAGTGGCAGCGTTTGGCCAAATGAAGGAGAAATTAAGCGCATGAATGTAAAAAGTCAGCCGGAAAGTCATCAGGATCAAACCTCTCAAAGAGATCAAGATTTTCAAAGAGAAGAGGTTCGTCGTGAACGTTTACAAAATCGTTTAGAGCCAGAAGTTCGTGAATTTAGAGATTCACGTCAAACACTGCAATTGGCGACCATCAGTCCAGAAGGTGTGCCAAACGCCACTTATGCACCGTTTGCGTTTGATAGCCAAGCCTATTACATCTTGGTGAGTGATATTGCATCACATGGCCGCAACCTTAAAACCAATCGCAATGTTTCGATCATGATGGTTCAAGATGAAAGCGAAGCGAAACAAGTCTATGCCCGTAAGCGATTAACCTTTGATACCAAAGCAGAATTAGTTGTAAAGCAATCAGTAGATTGGCACAGCGGTATCGCCGCGTTACAAGCTCGTTTTGGTGAGATTATCGACAATCTTAGCCAGTTAGGCGACTTCAACTTATATCGTCTGACACCAGAATCTGGACGTTATGTAAAAGGATTCGGTCAAGCGTTTGAAATTTCGGGAAATGATCTATTGGATTTTGTTCATCTTACCGAAGGACACGTTCAAGCCGAAAAAACACGTACGGAATAATTTCGCCTTACGTAACTCTCATACTCCCTGCCAATAATATTCTAAATCGAGGGAGTCTTTTAATCATTTTAAATGGATATATTGATGATAAAGCAAACTCAACTTGCGCTCTTAATCGGCGCAGTTTTATCTGCCCCAGCATTGGCAGAAGACGTCTACTCATTTGATGAAGTAGTGGTATCGGCGACACGTACTGAACAAAATAAAGAAGATGTTTCTTCTTCTATTGCGACCGTCAGCCGCTCTGAACTTGATAACACCATGACCAACAGCCTGAAAGACACGTTGAAGTACACTCCGGGTGTCGAAGTGGAAGGAAGTGGTCGTTTTGGTGTATCAGGAATTAACATCCGTGGTGTTGATGATAGTCGCGTTAAAGTGATGGTAGATGGTATTCAGCAGCCAGTTCCTTATAACCCTGGAGCTAGCCAACAACGTAAATATCCCAACACTATCGAGTCCGATATGTTAGCGGGTATTGAAGTGAACAAAGGACCGTCATCAAGCTTATATGGTTCAGATGCGCTAGGTGGCGTTGTACTATTTCGCACCAAAAATCCGGATGATGTCTTAGTCACTGATGGTGATGAAAATCGCTTTGGGATTAAAACTAGCTACGCATCAGTTAACGAAGAGTTTAAAAATACTCTAACGTGGGCAATGCGTAATGGTGATTGGGAAACCATCACGATGTTTACGTATGCCGATGGCAAAGAGTATCAAACGCATGGCGATGGCGCTGATATCTTAGGTGAAGATCGTGGCGCGGCCGATCCTGCTGATTCGAAACTTTATAACGGCTTAGCAAAGGTATTCTATCAAGCCAATGAAGCGCACCGTTTAGGTTTGACGTTTGAATACTATAACTACCAATATGATTCGTACCTTGCTTCCGAAGAAGGCTACGCCATGATGCCAAACTTTGTCTACAGCGACTCTTCAGTGCAAGATGACAACACTCGTATGCGTGTTGGCTTTGAGCATGATTGGACAATGAACACCACCATTGCTGATGAACTGTTATGGAAGTTGGCTTACCAAACGACCGAAAGCCAATCAGACAACTACGATACCACCAACTACCCAGGTGGTGGCTTTATGCCAGCTTATGATAATCGTGAGCGTAACCGTCAGCGTATCGCACAAGATGATTCGCTGCAGTTCGATGCTCAATTTAATAAGCTGGTGAGCTATGACACTCACTATCACGAGTTCACCTATGGTGTCAGTTATCTGAAGAATGATTTTTCTTTAGAGAATACCGATTACATCATAAAAAGTGGTCAAGTTGGTGTGCCAAATGGCACCTCGAAACCTGGCAGCACGGGCTTGCCTAATGCGAAAGTGACTCAGTGGGGCGTATATTTACAAGATCAGGCGTTCTTAATGGATGAGCGTTTGGTGCTGTCTGCGGGATTGCGTTATGACTCGTTTAAAACCGCACCGGAAACGTCTGGCGGTTATGATGTCGAGCATGTCGATAACGACAATGATTCGGTGACCGGTCGTATTGGAGCGGTATATCACGTCTCTGAGATGTTTAGCCCATACGTCCAAATTAGCCAAGGCTTCAAAGCGCCAACGGTTTACGATCTCTATTATGTTTACGATCAAGGGGCTATCTTCGAGGGTAACCCAGATCTTAAAGCTGAAACGAGTCTCTCTTATGAGTTGGGTTTCCGCGGCAATAATGATGTCGTGCAGTATGAGTTGAGCGCGTTCTACAATGATTACGATAACTTCATTGCTGAGCAAAAAATTGGTGAGCAAGGTAGTAAAGATGTCATTACCATGCAAAACATCGATAAAGCACGTATTTATGGTGCTGAGTTTGCTACTACTGTATTAGGGCCAAAAGGGTTATATAGCCGATTAAGTGTTGCTTATGCCAACGGTGAAGACAGAAAAACGGGCAAAGAACTGGATTCAGTTGCTCCTTTGACTGGGATTGTCGGTATAGGTTACAACCATCCAAATCAAACTTACGGCGCACTATTGAACTATAAAGTTGTGGCGAAGAAAGACGAATGGCAAGCGGATGATAACGTGACGGCGCCATCGTACAATATTGTTGATTTGACGGCGTATTATCGCCCAATGAAAGACATGACGTTGCGTGCAGGTTTGTTCAATGCGTTTGATGAAAAATATTGGGCCTTCTCCGATCTGCAGGGTGAAAATGACGGTCTTAAAGACTTTGATACCCAAGCAGGACGTAACTGGGGTATTAGCATGGAATACTTCTACTAAGCATCTTGTGTAGTTGTGAACATTGATTAAAAAAAGGGCCGACAGTGTATTGTTGGCCCTTTTTTATCGTGCTTTGAGGGGTAAACGCTTAACCTTCTGCTTTGTAATCTTTCTTATCCAAACCATGTTTTTGCATTTTTTCGTAGAGCGTTTTTCGCGCGACTTGCAACTGCTCCATGGTTTCATTTATTCGTCCGCCATTACTGGTCAGCGCTTGCTCTATCGCGATTTTTTCAAATTCGGCGACTTGCTCTGTGAGAGGCGGCGAATTTGTTAATGGGGAAGAGAGCGCGTTAAGTTGCCCCAAATTACCTAACAACACAAAGCGTTCAGCGCAGTTTCTTAGCTCTCGGACATTGCCGGGCCAGTCATGGCTGACCAATGTTTGTAGATCCGCTTGAGGAAGAGAGGCGGCATCTTTGCCGTAACGGGCGGCGGCGACCAGCAAAAAATGATGGAATAGAGCAGGGATATCGTCTTTGCGTTGACGCAATGGCGGTAAATCGAGTGTCACAACATTCAAGCGATAATAAAGATCCTCGCGAAATTCACCAGTTCTTGCCGCCTGTTTAAGATCGACTTTGGTTGCGGCAATAACACGAATGTTGATTGGTATTGGTTGATTTGAACCCACCCGTTCAATATTGCGCTCTTGTAAAACACGCAATAAGCGGATCTGAGCCTGCATTGGCATCGATTCAATTTCATCTAAAAATAGGGTTCCGCCATCGGCATGTTCAAGTTTACCGATGCGGGTAGTGTCTGCTCCGGTAAAGGCGCCTTTTTCATGGCCATACAGCTCGCTTTCAATTAAGTTTTCGGCAACCGCACCGCAATTAATGGCAACAAAGTTTTGTTCTCGGCGCGAGCTTTGTTCGTGGATCGAGCGGGCAAAAAGCTCTTTACCTGTGCCTGTTTCACCAAATAATAAAATATCCGCTTGGGTATCTGCAATGTGGCTAATGGTGTTACGCAGATCGCTCATTGATTGATTATTCCCAATGATTCGGGGTCCCAAGGCTTGGCTTGCTTTGAGATTACGCTTTAAAGTTTGATTTTCTAACGTGAGATTGCGTTTATCTAAGGCGCGCCGCGTAGTATCCATTAAACGCTCAATCGAAAAGGGTTTTTCGATAAAGTCATAGGCGCCGTTACGCAGCGCTTTTACCGCCATGGCAATGTCGCCGTGGCCGGTAATCAAAATCACCGGAATATCCTGATCTTGATGCAATATACTTGAAAGTAAATTCTCACCGGAAATGCCCGGCAAACATATGTCGCTGTTCACCACTTTAGGTAAACCTTGAGCCTTAATGGCTAATAAAGCTTGTTCTGCATCGGCGAAAAAGCGCGCCGAAATATCTTCCAGTTCAAAGCTTTGTTCTATTGCGATACGGATGTCACTTTCATCATCGATAAAAAAAACGTCTTCCATTATTCGTCCTTCATCGGTTGTTGATTATCTTTATCAATAGCTTGCACTGTGTTGGGCAATGCAACTTTGGTTAGTGTCAGGGTAAAACGTGCACCACCGAGAGGGGAAGATGAGGTTGAGAGATCCCCCGCCATGGCATGCATAATTTGTTGTGAGATAGACAGGCCCAAACCAAGCCCATTTTTTTGGTGGTATAGAATGGTTCGAATAACCTGTTTTTTATTTGCTCATCAATACCATCACCGTTGTCGTCAATATGGATTAATACTAGGTCGTTTAATGTCTCGATACTGAGCGCGATGTTGCGCTCGGCCAGCGATTCAATTGCTTGAATAGCGTTACTGAGTAAATTTATCAGCACTTGTTCTAATTGAATCGGGTTTACTTCAACGTGGATAGGATGAGCGCTAAGCTGCACATCCACCATAACTTGATTCGCTTTCAGCTGAGGGTGGATCAGAGCCAGTGCCGCTTCAATCAGCGGGGTTAAACTCAACATTTGTCGTTCGCCGCTATCGGATTTACGTGCAAAGGATTTGAGTTGTTCGCTGATTTTAGCCATTCGCACCGTCAACGCAGAAATACGGCGCAAATTCTCTTCGACACGTTCATATTGTTGTTTAGCTAAGAAGCGTTGTCCGTTATCAGAAAAGCTACGGATAGCGGCAAGTGGATTGTTCAGTTCATGGCTAATACTGGCGGACATCTGGCCTAGTACGGCAAGCTTGGCCGCTTGAATTAGTTCATTTTGGGTTTGCCGTAATGCCTGTTCGGTTTTTTCCCTTTCATGGTTTTCGGCGTGTAATTCGGCGGTGCGTTCCATGACTAAAAATTCGAGTTTTTGTTTTGCTTCTAGTTGCAGTTGTTCAAATTGACGTTTTCGTTGCTGTTGCTGGTGAACGAGCTGTAACGAAAGCAATGCAATAGTAAATAACAAAGTAAGGATCAGTAAAAAGCTTAGCGTAGACCACAAAACAGTGCGCTTGGGAGTAAGTACGCGAATCTTTAGCTCCACATCATCCAACTGACGAGATGAAACAATATAATCACCTTGGCCGCCACCTTTTGCTGCGTCATAGAGTTCGCTGTGTCCTAACGCGAAATCGCCACTGAGCCCTAAAGAAGGTAAATCGGAATCGAGATAGCGACGTGATTGCAAAATTTGTTGTCGAGTGGGTGGCGCGATATCGCTTAAACTGTGAAATAACCAACTGGGATTGCTCGACATAAAGATCACTTGGTCACGGTCTGTCGCGACAAAATAATTTTGTTCACTGTTCCAATTGGCCTCTATCGCGGTGAGGTCCATTTTAATTACAATGACACCGATGATTTCAGCCGCGTAGACCACCGGGTAACTGTAGTAGTAGCCACGTTGTCCTGAGGTGGAACCTAAAGCAAAATATTCGCTGCGATTACCTTGAATTGCTTGTGAGAAGTAGGGGCGCCAAGCGAAGTTTCGTCCTACGAAACTGTGGGACAAATTCCAGTTACTTGCGGCAAGTGTTGTTCCTTGGGCGTCGAGTAGGTAGCTGTCAGCGGCACTAATGACCGTATTTACTTGCGCTAAATAGCGATTGGTAATATCAATTTGCGCTGAATTATCCGGTCTCATGAGGGCTGAGATAATTTCAGTATCTTGCGCCAATAATTGAGGTAAGTGGGTGTATTTATCCAACTTGGTATTGATGTGGCTAGCAAAGCGGTCTAATTGGGCCTGATGTTGCGCGAGTTGAGCTTGATAGTTGAGGTTCCATATCCAACGACCTCCAAGCACAAGGCAGAGAAAATACAGTACCAGAATGTAGAGATTTACGCGTCGAATAGCCAAGATGTAAAATCCTTATCAATCCTTTTAGCGCCAGCCTATCGGGTTTTGTTATCAAGGTGTTGTGCCCGTTTGTTAAAATGGGCGATAAAACCGGACTTAGATCTCCTTTTATTACTCCAATTAAAAAAAACGCTAGTTTCTATTGAAAAACACATTAATGTCCCCATTTCTGTGTACATTGACTGCTTTATCGTTCGTTTTTGTAGCAGTTAAATGAGAATTTAGGATATTCCCTGAATGTTGGATGGGATCGGCTCGACAGCTATGACGTAGGTCGTTAGAATGCTGCGTCTAAATTTATATCCTGAGACTAATCGGAGATACCTTTCACTGTGATAGCGGCTGTAATGGCTTCAAAAGTTATCGGCAGAAAAGATATCGCTAATTAGTTCGATAGCGCTTAATTTAGAGTGTTACCGATTCTCGAATCTAAATAGGTGCTCTTAGAGTACAAACAAGGATGCAGTTACCAAGCCTCGCTTCGGTAGCTCATACGCTCGGTATAACTGAGCCAGTATTGAGGTTAATTTATAATGCAAGTTACTGTTGAAACGCTAGAAGGCCTAGAGCGCCGTCTAAACATTACTGTTCCAGCTGCAAACATCGAAGATGCTGTTACTGCTGAACTACGCAACATCGCTAAAAACCGTCGTTTCGATGGCTTCCGTAAAGGCAAAGTGCCAATGAAGATGGTTGCTCAGATGTACGGTAAAGCAGTACGTCAAGACGTGATGGGTGAAGTTATGCACCGTCATTTCATCGAAGCGATCGTTAAAGAAAAGATCAACCCAGCTGGTACTCCAACTTTTGCTCCTGTAGAGACAAAAGAAGGTGCTGATCTAGTATTCAACGCAACTTTCGAAGTGTACCCAGAGATCGCTCTTAAAGGTCTTGAAAACATCGCTGTAGAAAAACCACAAGCAGATGTACAAGATTCTGACGTTGAAGAAATGATCGACACGCTACGTAAGCAGCAAGCAACTTGGAAAGAAGTTGAAGAAGCAGCTGAAGCTGGCAAACGTGCATCAATCGACTTCGTTGGTTCTATCGACGGTGAAGTGTTTGAAGGCGGTAAAGCTGAGAACTTCCCACTAGAGATGGGTGCTGGTCGCATGATCCCTGGTTTTGAAGACGGTATCACAGGTAAGACTGCTGGTATGGAATTCGAAATCGACGTGACTTTCCCAGAAGATTACCACGCTGAAAACCTAAAAGGTAAAGCAGCGAAGTTTGCAATCAAAGTAAACAAAGTTGAAGCGCGTGAACTTCCTGAACTAAACGACGAGTTCGTTGCTAAGTTCGGTGTAGTTGAAGGCGGCGTTGACGCTCTTAAAGCTGAAGTTCGTAAGAACATGGAGCGCGAACTTAAGCAAGCTGTTAAGAACCGCATCAAAGAGCAAGCAATCGACGGTCTAGTTAAAGAAAACGACATCGACGTACCTGCAGCGCTAATCGACCAAGAAATCCAAGTTCTTCGTCAACAAGCAGCTCAACGTTTCGGTGGCAACCCAGAAGCAGCAGCTCAACTTCCACGTGAATTGTTCGAAGAGCAAGCTAAACGTCGCGTAGTTGTAGGTCTTCTTCTAGGTGAAGTAATCAAGTCTGAAGAGCTTAAAGCGGATGACGCTAAAGTGAAATCTCTAATCGAAGAGATGGCGACTGCTTACGAAGATCCAACTGAAGTTGTTGCTTACTACGAGCAAAACGAGCAAATGATGAACAATATGCGCAATATCGCTCTAGAAGAGCAAGCTATTGACGCAATCATCGCTAAAGCTCAGGTTTCTGAAAAAGCAGTTGGCTTCAACGAGCTTATGAACCAACAGCCTGCTTAATAAGCAATATCTTGCGTAGAAAAGTTGACTAAGCATTAACTATTCTGCTAACAATGGTCCGTGTGATATTCATCATCCGGGCCATTTATTTTAGGGACATCAGAATATGAGCTACCAAGAACAAAATACTATCATGAATGCATTAGTGCCAATGGTGGTTGAACAAACTTCCCGTGGTGAACGTTCTTACGATATTTATTCGCGCTTGCTTAAAGAACGCATCATCTTCTTGACAGGTCAAGTGGAAGACAACATGGCTAACCTTGTGGTTGCCCAGTTACTTTTCCTTGAATCTGAAAACCCAGACAAAGATATTTTCCTTTACATCAACTCTCCAGGCGGCAGCGTTACTGCAGGTATGGCTATCTACGATACCATGCAGTTCATCAAGCCAAATGTGAGCACGCTATGTACAGGTCAAGCTTGTTCTATGGGGGCATTCCTCCTTGCTGGTGGCGCGAAAGGTAAGCGTTTTGCTTTGCCTAACTCACGCGTCATGATTCACCAGCCATTAGGCGGATTCCAAGGCCAAGCGTCAGATATCCAAATTCATGCTCAAGAAATTCTATCTATCAAAGAAAAACTGAACAACTTGCTTGCAGAGCACACTGGTCAGCCGATGGATATTATCGAGCGTGATACTGATCGTGATAACTTCATGTCAGCGGCGCAAGCTGCCGAGTACGGTATTATCGATCAAGTGTTAACCCACCGCGGTTAATGAAGCTTGCTTTGAGTCCAGTTTAGCGAATTGAGCCACTATTGTGCTCAATTCCAAGGGGCAAATCAGCCCGAATTGATATACACTCAAAGCGTATAGAGTTAAGGCTAAGAGGTTAGCGAATGACAGATAAAAGCAAAGAGAGCGGCAGTAAGCTGCTGTACTGCTCTTTCTGCGGCAAAAGCCAGCACGAAGTTCGCAAGTTAATCGCCGGTCCGTCAGTCTACGTTTGCGACGAATGTGTTGATCTATGTAACGACATTATTCGCGAAGAAGTCAAAGATGTGCTTCCTAAGAAACAATCTGAAGCGTTGCCTAAGCCGCGCGAGATTCGTGAGCACCTTGATGATTATGTGATTGGCCAAGATTACGCTAAAAAAGTGCTAGCCGTAGCCGTTTACAACCACTACAAGCGTTTACGTAATGGTGATACAACGAGTGAAGGTGTTGAGCTTGGTAAGAGTAACATTCTGCTTATCGGTCCTACCGGTAGTGGTAAAACTCTACTTGCAGAAACGTTAGCTCGCTTCCTAGATGTACCGTTTACTATGGCGGATGCTACGACCCTGACAGAAGCAGGTTACGTAGGTGAAGACGTAGAAAACATCATCCAGAAGTTACTTCAGAAATGTGATTACGACGTGGCGAAAGCGGAACGTGGTATTGTTTACATTGATGAAATTGATAAGATTTCTCGTAAAGCTGAAAACCCATCAATCACGCGTGATGTGTCTGGTGAAGGTGTTCAACAAGCGCTACTAAAACTTATCGAAGGTACCGTTGCTTCAGTACCACCACAAGGTGGCCGTAAGCATCCTCAACAAGAATTCCTTCAAGTTGATACATCGAAGATCCTCTTCATCTGTGGCGGTGCATTTGCCGGTCTAGATAAAGTGATTGATCAACGTGTGGCAACCGGTGCTGGTATCGGCTTTGGCGCAGAAGTGCGTTCAAAAGACGAAAACAAAACCGTTGGCGAACTGTTTAAGCAAGTTGAGCCTGAAGATTTGGTTAAATATGGTCTTATCCCTGAATTCATCGGTCGTCTTCCAGTAACAACGACACTGACTGAATTGGATGAAGAAGCGTTAATCCAAATTCTTTGTGAGCCAAAGAATGCACTAACGAAACAGTATGCTGCGCTATTTGAACTTGAAGATTCTGAACTAGAATTCCGCGAAGACGCATTGCGTGCCATTGCTAAAAAAGCAATGGATCGTAAAACAGGTGCTCGTGGTCTACGTTCAATTCTTGAAGCGGTCTTGCTTGAAACCATGTATGAACTGCCATCAATGGACAACGTAAGTAAAGTTGTAATTGATGAGTCTGTGATTAATGGTGAGTCTGAGCCTCTGCTAATTTATAGCAATACGGACAGCCAAGCAGCCGGTGCGGAATCGTAATTTCGGTACTAGGTTTGATCGAACAAAAAAGGAGGATGATAAATCCTCCTTTTTTTATTCCTCCATTGAATCCAATCAATTAGACCCCATATATTTCTGATAAGACTAAGCGGAAGAGAGAATAATATGAACTTGGAACGTTCCGAACGTATCGAGATCCCCGTACTACCTCTACGAGACGTAGTAGTTTACCCGCACATGGTAATCCCGTTATTTGTTGGCCGAGAAAAGTCGATTGCTTGCTTAGAGGCCGCGATGGAGACCAACAAGCAGGTAATGTTGGTGGCGCAAAAAGAAGCGGACACTGAAGAACCGACGAAAGATGATTTGTTCACTGTCGGTACCGTGGCGACGATTCTACAATTGTTGAAGCTTCCTGACGGTACAGTAAAAGTACTGGTGGAAGGTCAGCAACGTGCCAAAATTCATCAATTTATCGAAAACGAATTTTTCTTGGCTGATGCTGAATATCTAGTGACCAATGATCTGGATGAGCGTGAGCAAGAAGTGATTGTGCGTAGTGCAATCAACCAGTTTGAAGGTTTCATTAAACTCAATAGTAAAATTCCACCGGAAGTATTGACCTCATTGAATGGTATTGATGAAGCTGCTCGTCTCGCCGATACGATCGCCGCTCATATGCCGCTAAAATTAGTCGATAAGCAAAAAGTGCTAGAGATCCTTGATATCACAGAACGTCTTGAGTTCCTTATGGGCCAGATGGAATCAGAGATTGATATCTTGCAAGTTGAGAAGCGCATTCGCACTCGCGTTAAAAAGCAGATGGAAAAATCTCAGCGTGAGTACTATCTGAACGAGCAGATGAAAGCGATTCAGAAAGAACTGGGCGAAGGCGAAGATGGTATTGATGAATTCGAAGCTCTGAAAAAGAAAATCGAAGAATCAAAAATGCCGCAAGAAGCGCGCGAGAAAACCGAGCAAGAACTGCAAAAGTTGAAAATGATGTCGCCAATGTCGGCAGAAGCAACAGTGGTTCGTGGTTACATCGATTGGATGATCGGCGTTCCGTGGTCTAAACGCACGAAAGTTAAGAAAAACCTAGCTAAAGCGGAAGAGATCTTAAACGAAGATCACTACGGCCTAGAGCGCGTGAAAGAACGTATTCTTGAGTATTTGGCGGTACAAAACCGTATCAATAAGCTTAAAGGCCCAATTCTATGTTTGGTTGGTCCTCCTGGTGTGGGTAAAACCTCTCTAGGACGTTCTATTGCATCAGCAACGGGTCGTCAATACGTGCGTATGGCACTAGGTGGTGTACGCGATGAAGCGGAAATCCGCGGTCACCGCCGTACTTACATCGGTTCAATGCCAGGTAAGCTTATCCAAAAAATGTCAAAAGTTGGCGTTAAAAATCCACTTTTCCTTTTGGATGAAATCGACAAGATGGCTTCTGATATGCGCGGTGACCCGTCATCGGCGCTACTGGAAGTGCTTGACCCTGAGCAAAACAATGCCTTCAACGATCACTATCTGGAAGTGGATTACGACTTATCAGATGTGATGTTCGTTGCTACGTCAAACTCAATGAATATTCCAGGTCCATTGTTGGATCGTATGGAAGTGATTCGTCTATCGGGTTACACCGAAGATGAGAAGCTTAACATTGCGAAAAGCCATCTGCTCGATAAGCAGGTAAAACGCAATGGTCTGAAGCCTCATGAAATCACGATTGAAGATTCGGCGATCATTGGCATTATTCGTTACTACACGCGTGAAGCGGGTGTGCGTAGCTTAGAGCGTGAAATTTCAAAAATCTGTCGTAAAGCGGTTAAGAACATCCTGCTTAATAGCGAACTGAAATCAGTGACTGTTTCAATCGATAACTTGAAAGAGTACTTGGGCGTACAACGCTTTGATTTTGGTAAAGCGGACGACAGCAACCGCATCGGTCAAGTCACCGGTCTTGCATGGACAGAAGTGGGTGGCGATCTACTCACGATTGAAACTGAGTCAATGCCGGGTAAAGGTAAGTTGACGCAGACTGGTTCACTGGGCGATGTGATGAAAGAATCCATCCAAGCAGCAATGACCGTCGTGCGTTCTCGTGCTGAAAAGCTGGGTATCAACTCTGACTTCTACGAGAAGCGTGATATTCATGTTCACGTTCCTGAAGGTGCAACACCAAAAGATGGCCCAAGTGCGGGTATTGGAATGTGCACGGCGCTGGTTTCAAGCTTAACAGGTAACCCAGTTAAAGCCGAAGTGGCGATGACGGGTGAAATTACCCTACGCGGTGAAGTTTTACCTATTGGTGGTTTGAAAGAAAAACTACTGGCAGCACACCGTGGTGGCATTAAAACTGTGTTGATCCCGAAAGACAACGAGCGTGATTTGGAAGAGATTCCTGAGAACGTGATCGCAGACTTGAAAGTCATTCCAGTACAGTGGATTGATGAGGTTCTGAGCGTTGCGCTTGAAAGAGATCCATCAGGTGTTGAGTTCGCTGTTGAAAAATAGTGATGTGCAGCAAAAATAAGTAAAAGATTACGCTGATTAGCTGAAAAATGCTTGTCAGCGTTTTTTTTGGGCGCTAACTTTAGCCACTGTAGCTTGAACCCTTATTAGATAAGGGGTAGAGCTGAATTTGAAACTAAATGGAACGAATCGCCGTCTTACAAAATAATAACAGATGGCCCAAAGGGGAAATACCGTGAACAAAACTCAATTAGTAGAAAAAATCGCTGAAAACTCAGACCTATCTAAAGCAGCAGCTGGCCGTGCCCTAGACGCATTCATCGAGGCGGTAAGCGGTACTCTACAATCAGGCGACCAAGTTGCTCTAGTTGGCTTTGGTACTTTCAGTGTTCGTACTCGTGCAGCTCGCACAGGCCGTAACCCTAAAACTGGTGCTGAAATCCAAATCGCTGAAGCGAAAGTACCATCTTTCAAAGCGGGTAAAGCTCTAAAAGACTCTTGCAACTAATCTCAATAAGCTACGCGTCAGTAGTTTGTTAGAACCGTTTTAAATTATGCGCATCATACTGATGCGCATTTCTTTTTCTGATATCATCTCACTACCGAAATTATTTTAAATAGAAGCCGTGTTGTCTCATGCTGAGACGATAACGGATCATTCGCGGAGAGTAACAATAGTATGATGGATCGATTACGCGAAGGCGTGAATAGCATCGCGGTTAAAATTATCCTAAGCCTGATTATCCTATCTTTCGTATTTGCGGGAGTAGGTAGCTACATCGTTGGTGGCACTAACAACGTTGCAGCTAAAGTAGGTAATGTCGAAATCAGTCGTGGTGATTTTGAACAGGCTTACCAAAACGAACGTAATCGTATGCAAGCTCAGCTTGGTGATTATTTCTCAAACCTACTGGCTGACCCTAGTTACGTAGCATCTTTCCGTCAATCTGTTCTTGATCGTATGGTGAATGATGCATTGCTTGAGCAACACGCTCAAACTTTGGGTCTACGTGTGGGTGATGCACAAGTTCGTGCACTATTGCTATCGATGCCACAGTTCCAAGTTGAAGGTGTTTTCAACCAAGAAGTGTACCAATCTGCGTTACGTCGTGCGGGTTTCAGCCCTGAGAGCTTTGCTCAATACCTACGTCGTGACCTAGTGCGTAACCAGCTAATGACGGCAGTCCAAGCGAGTGACTTCTCTCTTCCGGGTGAAGTGAACGCACAAAGCGAATTGCTGATGCAAACGCGTGAAGTGAAAACGATCAATCTTGCCCTGACGGATTTTGCTCAAAAAGTAGAACTTAGCGAAGATGAAATTGCTGAGTACTATAAGCAAAACCCAGAGCGCTACACTCGCCCTGAGCAAGTGAAAGTTGCCTATATCGAATTGTCTGCAGCGGCGCTAAAGGAAAATATTCAAGTTGATGATGCGCAAGCGCAAGCGTACTACCAATCACATCTCGATAAGTATTCGTCTGAAGAACAGCGTGAAGTAAGCCATATCCTTGTTCAAGGTGATAACGAAGCAAAAGCGCAAGCGATTCTAGATGAATTGAACGCTGGAGCTGACTTTGCCACGCTTGCTGAAGAAAAATCAGAAGATATCGGCAGCGCAGAAGCGGGCGGTTCTCTTGGCTTTATCGAACGCGACACCATGGACCCTGCATTTGAAGAAGCGGCTTTTGCGCTTAAAAACCCAGGGGACATTTCAGGCCTTGTGAAATCGGATTTTGGTTACCACATCATCAAGCTTGATGCGCTTAAAGCGTCGGTGGCTAAGCCGTTGTCAGAAGTGGCTGAAAGCATCAAACAAGAGTTGCGTGATCAACAAGCGGTAGATAAGTATTACGAACTACAAAGTGAGCTTGAGAAAGTGGCTTTTGAATATCCAGATTCATTGGATGATGCAGCTAACGCTATCAATGCTCAGATTGTAACAACGGACTTTATTTCTCAAGAAAACGCACCAGAAGTTCTAAAATCACCAACAGTTATTCAAGCGATTCTAAGCCCAGAAGTGAAAGAAGACGGTTTGAACTCTGAAGTGATCGAAGTGGCTCCTGAACATGTTATCGTCGTTCGTGTTGAAGACTCGCGTGATGAGACAGTATTGCCGCTTGAAGATGTTCGCGAACAAGTTGTTGCTCAACTGTCGAAAGTTAAGGGCGAGCAGAATGCAATGGAATTGGCTAAGAAGGTTGTTACTGAGCTGAAAGCGGGCAATCAATCAGTATTAGCTGAAAATGGTCTAGCATTTGGCGACGTTGAAAACATCGACCGTGGCTCACACCTAGCAGATGTTGTGTTTGCGATGGCGAAACCTGTTGACGGCAAAGTTGAATATGCACAAGCGAAAGTGTTTAACGGTGATGTTGCTGTCGTTGAACTGCTGTCTGTTTCTGATATGTTCACTACGCAATACAATGAGCAAATCGCAGAGCAAATGGTACAGATGAATGCGCAACAAGACCTTTCAGGCTTGATTAGCATTCTGCGTAAAACCACTGATATCGAATACTTCGCTGTGACTCAATAAGTTATCTCGATGTAAATGACATTAGTATCAAAACGGGTTGCCTTGGCAACCCGTTTTGTTTCTCATCATTGCAATTAACAAATCCTTTTGAAGTGATTATGGTGGCCATTCCATTACTCTGAGTACAAGGAATTGTCATGAATATCAAAGCTCTCTTTCTTTCAGTCGTCCTCGCTTTTAGCCTTCCTTTTAACGCTGTGTTGGCAGAGCAAAAATCCGCAAAGCAAGATGAAAATCCTAAATACGAAGGGATTGAAATCGTCGTCAACGTCAATCAAGCTTCAGCGCAAGAAATTGCCGATTTACTTAAAGGTATCGGTTTATCAAAAGCGCAGGCGATAGTCGATTATCGTGATCAGCAAGGGCTATTTGAGCGAATTGAAGATCTCGCTAAGGTCCGTGGGATCGGGGAAGCGACTGTGGCCAAAAATGTAGGCAGAATTGAACTGTAATACAGGTAAGTGCGGTTAAAGCCTCGCTGAATCAAGTATTCAATCAGCAGCGCGATAGGTGAACAGGTCACTTTTAGCGACTATGTTGCGTTGCTTGGCAGTCTATCAATCCAGATTGCCGCTAATCTGCCCAAGGGATAACCAATTTCTCTTGGGTTTTTCTTTTGTCCTAAAATGACCCGCTAAATTGCTAAAACTTCCCTAGAACCTAGCGGCAAATAGCACTATAATTTCACGCCGAAAGCCATGGCAGTATTGCGATGGCGTAAACCAACTTGGAGTAATTCATGTCCTCTCATACGCCGGTTATTACCGTTGATGGACCAAGTGGTGCGGGTAAAGGCACGCTTTGTATGCAACTTGCGAACAAGCTAGGATTTCATTTGCTTGATTCCGGTGCTATTTATCGCGTTCTAGCTTTAGCTGCGATTCATCACGGCGTTGATCTTGAAACAGAAGATTCGCTGGTTGCACTTGCAACGCACCTAGACGTGCAGTTTATTGCTGAGGGCGAATTGGTTAAGGTCATCCTTGAAGGCGAAGATGTCTCGGGTGAACTGCGTAAAGAGCAAACGGGCATGGCTGCGTCTAAAGTGGCAGCATTACCTCGAGTTCGCGAAGCGTTGCTGCGTCGTCAACGTGCATTTGCCGATGGCAAAGGCCTGGTGGCTGATGGCCGTGATATGGGAACGGTTGTGTTTCCGCAAGCAGAAGTGAAAATATTCCTTGATGCGAGCGCAGACGAACGGGCTCAGCGCCGTCTTAAACAGTTGCAAGATAAAGGGTTAGATGTTAACTTTGCTGACCTTTTGAGCGAGATCCAAGAGCGAGACGACCGAGATCGTAATCGCCCAGTGGCGCCATTGCGCCCTGCAGAGGACGCGCTCGTGCTTGACTCTACGTCGATGGGTATCGACGAAGTAGTCCAAAAAGCACTACAATATATCGAATCTAAACTGACTGCGTAATTCGCGGGGTCAGCTCAGAGCGTCGGCCGCAAGGATGATGGCTGGCGAATTTAATAACCCCATGCGGTAGGATACCCGTGGACGTTTAATTTATTGAAGATCAAATAAATGACTGAATCTTTTGCTCAACTCTTTGAAGAGTTTCTGAACGAAACTGAATTCCAACAAGGCAGCATCGTTAAAGGTACTGTAGTAGCTATCGAGAACGGTTTCGTTCTTGTTGACGCTGGTCTTAAGTCTGAATCTGCTATCCCAGCAGAGCAATTCAAGAACGCTGCTGGCGAACTTGAAGTTGCTGTTGGTGACGAAGTAGACGTAGCTCTAGACGCTGTTGAAGATGGTTTCGGTGAAACTCAACTTTCTCGTGAGAAAGCGAAACGTCACGAAGCTTGGATCGTTCTTGAGAAAGCTTACGAAGAAGCTGAAACTGTTGTTGGTATCATCAACGGTAAAGTTAAAGGCGGTTTCACTGTTGAACTAAACGGTATCCGTGCTTTCCTTCCAGGTTCTCTAGTAGACGTACGTCCTATCCGTGACACTGCTCACCTTGAAAACAAAGAGCTAGAGTTCAAAGTTATCAAGCTTGACCAGAAGCGTAACAACGTAGTTGTTTCTCGTCGCGCAGTTATCGAATCTGAAAACAGCGTTGAACGTGATGAGCTACTTGAAAACCTACAAGAAGGCGCAGAAGTTAAAGGTATCGTTAAGAACCTAACTGACTACGGTGCTTTCGTTGATCTAGGTGGTGTTGACGGTCTTCTACATATCACTGATATGGCATGGAAACGCGTTAAGCACCCATCAGAAATCGTTAACGTAGGTGACGAAATCCTAGTTAAAGTTCTTAAGTTCGATCGTGAGCGTACTCGCGTATCACTAGGTCTTAAGCAACTTGGCGAAGATCCATGGGTAGCAATCGCTAAACGTTACCCAGAAGGTCACAAGCTTTCTGGTCGTGTTACTAACCTAACTG
The DNA here is from genome assembly GCF_000222605.1 of Vibrio ichthyoenteri ATCC 700023. Classification (GTDB taxonomy): domain Bacteria; phylum Pseudomonadota; class Gammaproteobacteria; order Enterobacterales; family Vibrionaceae; genus Vibrio; species Vibrio ichthyoenteri. The sequence continues at coordinate 26,153 of NZ_AFWF01000054.1, forward strand.
ATTACGGCTGCTTCGTAGAAATCGAAGAAGGCGTTGAAGGTCTAGTTCACGTTTCTGAAATGGATTGGACTAACAAGAACATCCACCCTTCTAAAGTTGTTAATGTTGGCGACGAAGTTGAGGTTATGGTTCTTGAGATCGACGAAGAACGTCGTCGTATCTCTCTAGGTCTAAAACAGTGTAAAGCTAACCCTTGGCAGTCATTCGCTGAAGCGCAAGCTAAAGGCGACAAAGTGACTGGTAAGATCAAGTCTATCACTGACTTCGGTATCTTCATCGGTCTAGACGGCGGCATCGACGGTCTAGTTCACCTATCTGACATTTCTTGGAATGTTGCTGGCGAAGAAGCTGTACGTGAGTACAAGAAAGGCGACGAGATCTCTGCAGTTGTTCTAGCAGTAGACGCAGAGCGTGAGCGCATCTCTCTAGGCGTTAAGCAAATGGAAAATGACCCATTCAATGCTTACGTTGCAGAGAAGAAGAAAGGCGTTCTTGTTAACGGTACTGTTACTGCTGTTGATGCTAAAGGCGCAACAATCGAGCTTGAAGAAGGCGTAGAAGGTTACATCCGCGTTTCTGAAATCGCTCGTGACCGCGTAGAAGACGCATCTCTAATCCTAAGCGTTGGTGAAAGTGTTGAAGCGAAATTTACTGGTGTAGACCGTAAAAACCGCGTAATCAACCTATCTATCAAAGCTAAAGATGAAGCTGATGAGCAAGAAGCAATGGCATCTATCAACAAGCAAGATGACGCTGCATTCGGTAACGCTATGGCAGACGCTTTCAAAGCAGCTAAAGGCGAATAATTTTATTCCCTTATAGCAAAAAGGAGCCGCAAGGCTCCTTTTTTATTTGTGTGGGCTAAAACCAATTTCTGCAACAACAACTAAACAAGCTGAATCATACTTGCGCATGTTGTTCAAATATTGTCTAGAATTGATAGCAAGTGTTTGTTGGAATTGGTATTAGTTACTATAATAAGTGATAAATTACTCTACGAGGGAAATTATGACTAAGTCTGAATTGATTGAAAGACTTTGCGCTGAGCAAACACATCTTTCAGCAAAAGAAGTCGAAGATGCGGTAAAAGACATTCTTGAACATATGGCATCAACGCTTGAAAAGGGCGATCGCATCGAGATTCGCGGTTTTGGTAGTTTCTCACTTCACTACCGTGAACCACGTACGGGTCGTAACCCTAAAACCGGTGATAAAGTTGAGCTAGAAGGTAAATACGTACCTCACTTCAAACCAGGTAAAGAATTACGTGAACGAGTAAATCTCGGTTAATTCAAATTGAATAATAAAAAGGCGGTTTGCGAATAGCACACCGCCTTTTTTTGTCTATGTTAAGATAACCATGGAGTGTTTATAGGTTTTACTGCATAATCTTATCAGCAGATTTTCGGATGGGTAATGGACTATGAAAATTATAAAAATCGTTATCGTATTAGCTTTATTTCTAATTGCGTTGGCGTTAGGCGCGCAAAATCAAGCTGTTGTGAACTTTAACTACCTGCTAGCTCAGGGTGAGTTTCACCTGTCTACCTTGCTAGGTGTCGTTTTTGTCACTGGCTTTACGGTAGCATGGCTTCTGTTTGGTATTCTTCATCTGAAGGCTCAACGGCAAATCCGTAAACTGAATAAACAGCTTAAAAAGCTTACTCCTACCTCTACTGAGGTTGTAGAGAATAAAGCGTAATCGAGATAGGTAGACTTTTTCCTCAATGCTAGAAATACTCTTCTTGTTATTGCCAATTGCCGCCGCTTACGGCTGGTATATGGGTAATCGTAGCGCCCAGCAAGACAAGCAGAAACACTCAAATCAAATATCCCGCCAGTATGTGATGGGTCTTAACCTGTTGTTATCGGATCAGTCTGATAAGGCAGTTGATCACTTTATCGAACTACTCCAAGTGGATGACGACACCATTGATACTCATCTGGCGTTGGGTAACTTGTTTCGCTCACGGGGTGAAGTTGACCGTGCGATTCGCATTCACCAAAATCTCATCTCCCGCTCTGGCTTGACGATCGATCAAAAAAATATCGCTTTGCAACAGTTAGCGAAAGACTACATGGCATCGGGCTTTCTCGATCGAGCAGAAAAAATCTTTGAGCAATTGGTTGAAGAACCGGATCACCGTGAAGCCGCTTTGCAACAGCTAGTGGCGATTTATCAACAAACGCGTGAGTGGCATAAAGCGACCTATTACGCTCAGTTGCTGGTGAAACTTGGCCGTAAACGCATGCGTAGCAGTATTGCCCATTTCTATTGTGAAATGGCAATGCAAGACCAAGCCGAAGGTGAGCGCCAAGATGCGATTGCCCATTTTAAACGGGCACTAACCGAAGATCCAAAGTGTGTTCGTGCCAGTATTGCACTTGGTAAGCTTTACTTAGAAAGCGAAGATTACCACCACACTATCAAATACCTAACCACGGTTATCGAACAAGACATCGACTTTATCAGCGAAGTTCTACCAACGTTGGCGGACTGCTACCACCATTTGGGACAAGAAGATGAATTGCTTGAGTTTTTACGTCAGTGTATTGCAAGTAAGGCAGGTGTGTCCGCCGAATTGATGTTAGCGCAGCTTGTCGCGCAGCATGATGGTGCTGGGGCGGCTCAAGAGCTACTAACTCGTCAATTAGTGAAAAACCCGACGATGAAAGGTTTCTTCCGTTTGATGGACTATCACTTAATCAACGCAGAAGAGGGCCGAGCGAAAGAGAGTTTGGCGACCTTGCAGAAATTGGTTGGTGAACAGCTTAAAGTTAAACCTCATTACCGATGCCGAAAATGCGGTTTTTCAACCCATTCAATGTATTGGCACTGTCCTTCATGTAAGGGCTGGGGCACGATTAAGCCAATTCGCGGATTGGACGGTGAATAATTGATTTTAATGCAGCTAATTTATTAGCTGCATTTTTTTAAATATAAAACGTTAAAGTACAATAAGAAGTTAATTAGGAGATGAAATGATCGACCAAAAAGTCATCGTAGCACTGGATTATGACAACCAAGCGGACGCATTTGCATTTGTAGATCGTATCGACCCTGCGTCGTGCCGTCTGAAAGTAGGCAAAGAAATGTTTACGCTGTTTGGTCCTGATTTCGTCAAAGAGCTGCACAAACGCGGCTTTTCTGTATTCCTTGACCTTAAGTTCCATGATATCCCAAATACTTGCTCTAAAGCGGTACGTGCAGCAGCAGAAATGGGTGTGTGGATGGTCAACGTTCATGCGAGTGGTGGTGAACGCATGATGGCGGCTTCATGTGAAATTCTTGAACCTTATGGCAAAGATCGTCCACTATTGATTGGTGTAACGGTATTGACCAGTATGGAGCAAAGTGATCTTGCCGGTATTGGTTTAGATATGGCACCTAAAGACCAAGTGATTCGTCTGGCGCGCCTAACCCAGAGCGCAGGTCTTGATGGTGTGGTGTGCTCTGCTCATGAATCCTCAATGCTAAAAGCAGAACTGGGTAAAGAGTTTAAGCTTATCACTCCAGGCATTCGCCCTGCAGGCTCAGAGCAAGGCGATCAACGTCGTATCATGACGCCAGTAGAAGCGATTCAAGCGGGCTCTGATTACTTGGTGATTGGTCGTCCAATCACACAAGCGATAGATCCTGCAAAAGTTCTCGCTGAGATTAACGCGACTTTAGCGTAATCTTTGGCAGATAATGAAAGCGTAGAGAGGTCAGCGAATGCTGGCCTTTTTTATTGGAGTTGTGCATGGCTGCCAATTTTAAGCATCCGGCTCAGCTAATTAAGCAATAGAGGTTCAATAAAAAAGGCCGCCACAGCGACCTTTAAAATAGACTAGAGATTGGCGACTACCACTTTTTCTTTTCACCAAACAGAACGTCCATATCTTCTTCACGTTCTTTATCGGCAATTTGTTGTAGCTCGCTAGCGCTTTGATTTTGGCGGCGTTTTTCAACTTCATCGTACATGGTTTGCAGTTTTTCACGTGCTTGAGCTGAGTACGCATCATTCTTTGTTGCAAGCACATCTAGGCCTTTACGCAGTAGCTGAATCGCTGTGCCGGGCTGACCACGAACAATCGCATCTTTAGAACGCTTAACCACGTTTTCAATGTTAATACGCACTTGAATACCTTCTAAGCGGGCATTTTCTGCCACGTAAGCTTCCGTATCAAATCGCCCTTTATTGTGCTCGTTACGCACGGTATCACGCAAGCGCTTGACCAACTTAAGCATAACAATCGCTTGTTTATCACTGCTAGGTACTTTGAACGACGCGCTTTCACCGCCTTGAAAGTTACTTTTCAGGTTTTCAATTTGTTGTTTTACATGCTCAACTCGTTGCTCAAGTTGTTTATTCTTTGGGGCCAACTCATGCATGTTTTGCACGGCGTCAAGAATACGGTTGTTGAGGCAAAGTAGTAATTCTTTGCTGAAAGGCATGTGATGGGCATGGCCAATCAACTCTTCAGTGGCATCGATGATTGCAATATAGCGCGCACTTTCTTGTTTTCTCGCCGTAGCAACTTTAGCGTTGTATTGGAGAATGATGTTGTAACCGAGAACAAGTACCAACAAGATGGCGACTAAGGCAATGATTAAACCAATATTCATAAATTCCGTTATCTTTAGTTTATGATGGCTAGCCAGTAAGCATACACGATTCTGCTAGCCTAAGGCACCAAATATTCTGACACTAACACATTATCACGTGTTGCTGGTTTGATTGATATTGAAAAGCGTTTTTCAGGCTAGAAACTGAGCTTTCGATTGCAAATTTACGCTTTGCAAACGTTAGCTGGCCTTGTGAATAGAGGGAAATCGGCATTTTTACTACCAATTTAATCAAAGAGACGTTATAACTAAATCTTATAATCTATATAACGAATCCTCGAACTCTTAACTAAAGAGTGATGACTTTGTTATATTAGTCTGCACGTCGATAAGGGATTACGAGGTCGAGAATGAAGTTACAACAACTGAAGTACATTGTTGAAGTAGTTAATCACAACTTAAATGTATCAGCCACAGCCGAGAGCTTATTTACCTCTCAGCCGGGTATCAGTAAGCAGGTTCGTCTGCTTGAAGATGAGCTGGGCATCCAAATTTTTGAGCGCAGCGGCAAGCATCTAACGCAAGTGACCACTGCCGGCGAAGATATTATTCGTATCTCACAAGAAATATTGGCTCGCGTTGAAAGTATCAAAGCGGTGGCCGGTGAACATACTCACCCTGAGATGGGCACCTTGAATATTTCGACCACACATACTCAAGCTCGTTACGCTCTCCCTGATGTGATCAAAGGATTTACCGCTCGCTACCCTAAAGTGTCATTACACATGCATCAAGGCACGCCGAGTCAAATGTCAGAAGCGATTGCCAAAGGCACCGCTAATTTTGCGATTGCAACCGAAGCTCTGCATCTTTATCAAGACGCTATCATGTTGCCTTGTTATCACTGGAATCGTTCCATCGTGGTACCGAAAGACCATGCTTTAGCGCAAAAGGCGCGCGTAACGATTGAAGATCTGGCTTCTTATCCGTTAGT
>NZ_AFWF01000053.1 GCF_000222605.1 Vibrio ichthyoenteri ATCC 700023
GGATTAATCATTGGGTATCACCGTGGATTCAAACAAATACAAAACAATTAATAGTGCTACCAAAGAAGACAATGAAAAGTTTAACGACATTCGTTGCAGCACCGTATATCGACCAAAATTACATATTAGCCCTCCTCACGGATTATTAAATGATCCAAATGGATTTTGTTATTTTAACGACCAATACCATCTATTTTACCAATGGTATCCATTTGGCACTATCCATGGCATGAAACATTGGATGCATTTAACATCGAGCGATTTATATTCATGGCAAGAACATGGCAGTAAAATAACTCCGGTAGAGCAATATGAATCCCACGGAGCTTATTCTGGAGCAGCACTTATAGAAGGTGATTCTGCATATCTTTTCTATACTGGTAATATAAAAATGGGTGATGAGCGTGATGCAACTCAGTGCCTCGCGACCTTACATAAAGATAACCAAGTTATAAAATCGCCGCACAATCCGGTTATCTCATCATTCCCACAAGGTTACACTGGCCATGTAAGAGACCCTAAAATCATTAAAGAAGATGATGTGTATTACATGCTGCTTGGTGCTCAGAGAGAAAAAGACCTCAAAGGCTCAATCATTGTTTATTGCTCCAACAACCTGGTAGATTGGACATTAAAAGGCGAGCTTTCCATCGATATTGATGCCGACTTCAACCAAGCTTTTATGTTTGAGTGTCCTGATTTACTTAAGGTTGATGGCCAAGATGTGCTCATTTTTTCTCCTCAAGGTATTACACCAAAACAAGACAAATTCCACAATCGCTATAACGTGGTCTACTGCATCGGTAAGGTTGATTGGCCCTCACTGACTTTTACAGTCACTCATTGGGATGAGCTTGATCGCGGGTTTGATTTCTATGCGCCACAAACGATGGCCAACTCGCCATCTGAGCCAACATTGATCGCATGGGCAGGAACCGACAACAACTTACCCTCAGAACAATATGGTTGGGTTAACTGCTTAACCGCACCAAGAAAATTATCGATTAAAGAGAATAGAGTCCATCAAAGCCTCTTCCCGATCAATAAAAATAATTTAGACCTTACTTTGGAAGGTAAAAAATTAGCCATCGGTGAAGCGGTAAAATTAGAATCAATGTCATTTTTACTCGATATTAATTACTCACAAGATGCAAACCTATCCATTACTATTTTTGACGAGTCAGACAATGAATTTATTTTCACTGTCGATAACAAAAACAAAAGACTCATGATGGACAGAACGAATTACAATCATAACCATCCGGAATATGAATTTGGCTCAGTGCGCTCTTGTTCATTATCAGAACAGAGCGAAAGCTCAACCATTTTTTGTGACCAGAGTATTATCGAAATATTCTCAGACCAAGGACGTGATGTATTTACATCGCTATTTTTCCCATCAAGTGGCGATCAATACTTAAAAATAACCTGTGATGTACCGGTTGAAATAAAAACAACCCTACAGTATGTAAATAAGATCTAGGTAAAAGACTATGAATTATGATGCAATTACCAATGAGATACTCGATAGTATCGGCGGCATTAGTAACATTAAAAACGCAGAATACTGTGCCACTCGCTTACGCTTAATCTTAAACGACAATGACAAAGTCAACGTTGATGAAGCCAAAGGCATTGAGCAAATCAGTGGTTACTTCTACCAATCAGGCCAACACCAATTCATCATTGGAACAGGCAAGGTCACTCACGTCTATAACGCCCTGAAACAAAAACTTGGCGGATCAACCGACGGTGGCGATTTTAAGCAAGACGCATTTTCTGACATGACGATGAGCCAAAAAGTCGTTCGTACGCTTGCTGACATTCTGGTCCCTCTGATCCCAGCTCTTGTCACAACCGGTCTATTAATGGGTTTACGTGGCATGCTGCTGCATTCAGGTGTTGAGTTTTCACCAGAACTGCTAGCACTATTTAGCATGTTAACTGACACTGCATTTGCCTTCTTGCCGGTCTTGATTGCCTTTTCTGCTGCGAAAAAATTTGGTGGTAACCCCGTTATTGCGATTGTGGTTGGCTTAATGATGGTTGCACCACAACTGCCAAACGCATGGGCGGTAGCAAGTGGTGGCGCAGAGCCGATGATGGTCACATTGTTTGGATTTTCTTTCCCATTAGTAGGCTACCAAGGCACGGTTTTACCTGCGATCTTTGCAGGTTGGTTCACCTCTTATCTAGAGAGAAAGCTACGCACTTTTGTTCCAACCAGTATGGATCTTATTATTACTCCATTTATGACCATTACTATTGCGATTGTGGTGATCCTATTTGGCTTTGGTCCGCTACTGCAAAGCATTGAGCATGGCTGTACATCTCTGGTTCGCATGGCGCTTGATCTGCCACTCGGCATTGGTTACATCCTCTATGGTGCTTTCCAACAAATGATCGTTATTACTGGCCTGCATCACGCTCTCGGGGTAATTGAAATTGGTTTATTGAATGACACCGGCTTAAACCCATTGCAACCTCTGGGTACTGCTTCAATGGCTGGTCAATTTGGTGCAGCCATCGCGGTAGCAACACTGTTAAAGAACAAACAGAAAAAGAGCAATGCGTACGGCGCGTCTATGTCGACACTATTTGGTATTACTGAACCGCTACTGTTTGGCGTAAACCTGCAATATGGCAAAGTGTTTTTCTTCGGCATGATTGGTGGTGCAGTCGGAGGCTTAGTGACTTTTATCTTAAATATTAGCGCGACTGGCATGGGGATTACCTTTATCCCGGGTATCTTGCTGTACTCACATTCTCTAACAGCGGTGCTTGGTTACTTAGCGGTTATCGTCAGCGCATTTACGACCTCGTTTATGTTAACGCGCATTTATAATCCAATTAAGAGAACGAAATAACGGCGAATAGTTCCCCTATACGTTATTGTTTTCTTAGCATAATTTTAGGCTCGAAAGTTCACCTTCGGGCCGCTTTATTAGAGTGAAGAATAAGATGAATAAAGTGTGGTTAACGGGTGATGCCGTCGTAGATTTGATACCTGAAACATCAACTACCTATTTAAAATGCCCCGGTGGTGCGCCTGCCAATGTAGCTGTGGGAATTGCGCGCTTAGGTGGTGATTGCGCCTTCTTTGGTCGAGTTGGGCAAGACCCCTTTGGTGTCTTTATGCGTAAGACGTTAGGCGCAGAAGGTGTCGATGTTGCCAAACTTCAGCTAGATCAAGCACAGCGAACGTCCACTGTATTAGTCGATTTAGATAACACGGGCGAGCGAACCTTTACGTTTATGGTCAAGCCAAGTGCCGATCAGTTCGTTGAAAAATCGGATGTCCCTACCTTTACAGCCGGAGAGTGGCTACATACCTGCTCGATCTCATTAGCGAATGAGCCGAGCCGAAGCTCTACTTTGTATGCGCTTGCTGCGATCAAAACGGCCGGCGGCTTTGTCTGCTTTGACCCCAACTTGCGTGAAGAAGTATGGCGCGATCCATCAGAGATCAAACACGTTGTAATGCAAGCTATTACCCTCGCTGACGTGGTGAAGTTTTCTGAAGAAGAGTTGTTATTTTTAACCGATACAACGGATTTAGACAGCGGATTAGCCGCGATCGAATCATACAATATCCCTTTAGTGGTGATTACATTAGGCGCAAAAGGCGCACTAGTGGTATTCAATGGTCAGCAGCGTATCATTTCAGGGATTTCTGTTGAGGTCGTTGACACCACCGGCGCTGGTGATGCGTTTGTATGTGGCTTACTGGCGCAGCTATCACAGCATTCTAAATGGAACAGCAGTGAAGTGGTTGAGAAAGCGGTTCGTTGGGGCAACATTTGTGGCGCATTAGCGACAACGCAAAAAGGCGCAATGACCGCATTACCCACACGACAAGCCCTACTGGCCCTTGAATAAAGTCATACCTCACGAGCAGACTAAAGCGAATTGAAAATAGGAATAAGCCCGCCAATTTTGAGCGGGCTTTTTTAAAGGAGTGAAAACGTCTGTTGCATAGATAGCTAAAAACGTTGCTACGAAAATTGCTAAAAGCATTACTGGAAACATCACTGAAAACATTACTCAAAACGATCCCAGAACAAAAAACCGTCCTGTTTACCTCTCAAAATAACCTTAGCTTCGTTCAACGTACCACGAGCCTTTACATGGCCCGTTGGTCAGAAACCAATCGCCTTGTATTCGGTTGCCTGATGCCGTAGCAGTAAAGCGGTAATCCCAGCGAGCATTTGTCGCATATAGCGTCAATGCCCCTTGCTCATCAATCCAACCTTTCAAGGGAGTACCATTGTAAGTTAGCGTTAGCTGAACAAATCCATCAACCACTTTTCCTGATATCGTTGTACGTTCGCATAGCCAGTTTTTTGAGACGTCTTTTCGTCGCCCTAACCATTCGCCATCAAAATCTTTTGATACTGTAAAGTTGGGGTTTTCTGGTAATTGAGGGAAGGTGGTTGCATGACTAAAACCAAACAGCTGGTACTTGCTCGCCACCATGATCACAACGCCGACACCAAGCGTCAGCCCAACGACTATTCCTTTTCTCATATCTGTCCCTGAAAATGCATTCCATACACGATATTTTACCAACCACAGCCCTGCCAACAAATCGTCCGCTTGTGATCTCAACCCCATTGATGCAAATCTTAAGGATTTCTTAATGTTCGGTTGGCGTTGTTAGGTTAAGCATCCCTCAGCCAATTCTCCAGGCAAAAGCCTGCTTATCGTGAATGGTGTTGAGTGCGATAGCAAAGCAAAGAAGACAAGAAAAGACATTAGGTAAAGTTGATTATATAAACAGTTCCTCAACCAACAATACATAATGCTTGTGTTGATCTAGTTGGCTGCTATTATGTCGCGGTAAACCCTTAATCAGTAGAGGCGCGCTGCCTATCAGTACCCGTGCGGAGGATGATCCCGATGATGCCGGAGAAAGGAGCCAGCGCCGAAGTGACTGCAGTTATCACGCTCAGTTGCTGGGTCTGTGTCGAATAGGCACAGAACTGCCATAGTATTTTTCCTATGGAGCGCTACCTGAAGGGGTAACAAGTCTTTGTCATTCCTTCTGACGTCTTCGTTACACCTCTTTTCGGTAGATCTCCACCTTGTTGTTGTAGGTGTTGAGATTATGAACCTCATAAATTATTCAGACTCTTTGTTGTCTATCGTGCCGCCAGTTTTAGCGGTCATTCTGGCCGTGACGACGCGACGCGTACTGCTGTCGCTCGGAGCTGGCATCACTGCGGGAGCACTGATGTTAAATCAGTATTCACCGCTGGAAACCGCGCATTACTTGTTGGACAACGTGCTCAACCTCGTATGGGCTGATGGGGCATTGAACAGCGAAAACGCCAACATGATCATTTTTATGTTGCTGTTGGGCGCGTTGATCAGCTTAATGAGCGTATCAGGCGCAACTCAAGCTTTCGCAGACTGGGCCGCGGTTCGCTGTAAAGATCGCCGCAGCGCCAAATCCCTAACCGGTTTAATGGTGTTCATCTTCTTTATCGATGATTTTTTTCACAGCCTTTCTGTCGGTGCGATTTGTCGCCCGGTAACCGACCGTTTCCAAATTTCGCGCGCCAAACTGGCTTACCTACTTGATTCTACCGCGGCGCCGGTATGTGTATTGATGCCGATTTCATCATGGGGCGCTTACATCATTGCCCTGATCGGCGGCATCATGGCGGCGCATAACGTAACAGATCAAAGCCCAATTTCAGCCTTCGTAGAAATGATCCCAATGAACCTCTACGCCGTGTTTACATTGGTGATGGTGCTGTGCGTGATTGCATTTCAGCTCGACATTGGCCCAATGCGTAAGCATGAACAATGGGCATTGGAGGGTAAATTGTGGGATGAATCTCGCGGTCGCCCAACCGGTCTAGATATTGAAACACCAGAGAACAGCAACGGCGGCATGATCGATATGGTTCTGCCGATCCTAACCCTCACATTGGCAACCGTGTACTTCATGATTGACTCTGGAGCCTCTGTCCTAACAGCGAAAGGCTTGCCATTTAGCGTAATCGGCTCATTTGAAAACACCAACGTCGGTTCTTCACTGGTTTACGGTGCGATGTGCAGCTTAGTGGTTTCTATCTCTCTCGCATTGCGTTTGAAACTCAGCGCTAAAACCTGGTTGCAAGCTGCGCCTCAAGGTATCAGTGCCATGATGCCAGCGATTGTGATCCTGTTCTTTGCATGGACCATCGGTGCGGTGGTACGTGACATGAAAACAGGTATGTACCTAGCGTCGATGGCGAACGGTAACATCCCGGTAGAAATGCTACCAGCGGTAGTGTTTGTCCTATCTTGTGCCATGGCTTTTGCGACCGGCACCAGTTGGGGTACATTTGGCATCATGCTGCCTTTGGCGGGTGATATTGCTGCAGCCAGTGACATTCAAATGCTATTGCCAATGCTGGCCGCCGTATTAGCTGGTGCGGTATTTGGTGACCACAGCTCTCCTATCTCAAGCACCAGTATTCTCTCGGCAACGGGCGCAGGCTGCCACCATATGGATCATGTTCTAACCCAGCTACCCTACGCAACTTCAGTAGCATTCGGTGCCCTACTAGGTTACGTGGCGATTGGTTACACTCATTCTACGTGGATTGGTGTGGCGGTGAGCGGCGCTTGGTTCTTGTTATTTTGCTTGTACGCAATGCGAAAAAACCAACCTATTATGGCAACAGCCAAAGCGTAATCCGTTGACACTGAAAGCAACTTGCTTTGCACTTCACAACTAGCCAAATGCCCGCTAATGACTTCGCGGGCATTTTTCCATGTGCAGGAAGCTCATCTGCTATCGCATATGTCCCTCTATATATTTATCCAGTCGTTATTTAATCCGTTTCAACTCCATCGCCTTCTTTCGATATTGAGAAGGAGAGCAGCCCTGCCACACTTTAAATGCTCGATTGAAGTTAGAAAGATCGCTATAGCCACAGAGCCAAGCGACTTCTTCTGGTTTTAGAAGATCATGACCTAACAGTGAAATCGCCATATCACTTCTTGCTCTATCACGAAGAGACTTGAATGTAGCGCCGTGCTCCACAAACCGTCGATGAAGTGTTCGCTCAGATAAACCCAATAGCTTAGCTAACCAACGAACATTAAACCAAGGCAATACACAATAGGTCTGACACAGCCTTGTGACACTCTCGGTCCAATCGATGCCAATGTTCGTGTCTGCTATTGGGAGAAAATCGTCGGTTACAGGAATTTGAATGCCGCCGAAAGGCTGTGCGAAATCGACTTTTGAGCTTTCTAAGTTTGAGGCGTATGCCTGCCCTATATGGAATGGGATCGTCATTAATACCCTTTTCGGCCGCCACTCTCTACCCAGTAATCGTCGACAGACAGAAAGTAATGCGAACGTACGAAACCACTCTGCTTGTTCATAACCTGGTGTCGATGGATGATAAGCTCCGCGGTGACATAAGTACCACAGACCGTCTACTTGCTCTGCCCACATTGACACATGGCTATTCAATGAAGGCATCACATCCATCAGTTTATGAATCGCATCCTCAATATTCTGGCATTGCAAAAGCGCATGTTCTAATTCTGTTGAGATTTGCGCCAGCGAGATTAATTGTCCAACCTCTA
>NZ_AFWF01000052.1 GCF_000222605.1 Vibrio ichthyoenteri ATCC 700023
AGCCTTAAAAAAACAGTATAACTGTACAGATTCGCTTAATTCATGCTGCTCACATTACAATTAAGACGAGTACCGACACCGCCCATATGGCGGACATCGTAATCATTAAGTACATTTGCATAATAAAAGCTATCACGTTCATAATTTTGATAACTATTAATATATCGCACCCAATACCTTGCTGTTTTTACAAACGTAGCATAAGCATCGATACTTGCGTTCGCATAAATTTTTTCTAGAGATTCATTTAAATCAATATCGCAGGTCAAAACCTGGCCAGAAGTAAAATTGACATCCATACCATTGTAGACATTAATAGGCTGCTTATCTTTGTTTACAACCCATTGGTAAATTTCTTTCCCTGATTCTGCGGTAAAGGGTTTTTGATATTTATATTCAATCTGCTCTATA
>NZ_AFWF01000051.1 GCF_000222605.1 Vibrio ichthyoenteri ATCC 700023
CGTGCTTTGTACTATAAGTCAGTACACAACTTTAAGCCTATTCAGAATAGCATTTTTCGATCGGCTGTAAATAGCCTTTAAGTGAAAATTTGAGATAATCGACGATTAATTATCAAACAAAACGTCAGCACCCATTAATGGAAGCAAGCGTAACAACACATCTTCCATTACACCATCTTCAGCTTCGGTTATTTTTTTTGCACAACGATCTTTCCATGACAAGGTGTGTACTAGGCTGGACGCGACCACTGAAGGCTTATCAAGATTTGAAACTATAACTTCCGTTTGACCACCACGAATGCTTGTACTAATTGGGCAGCAAATAATCAAACCAGTTTGTTGGTTGTAATGCTGGCTTGAAAGCACAAGAGCAGGACGATACTTCCCTATTTCTTTACCTTTCGTTGGTTCAAAATCTAACCATACAATATCATTGCGACTTGGAACGTATGCTTTCATCACTCACCTAACTCTTTTGCCGAGAGCACCGGCAACTCATCAGTATGTCCCGTATAAGCATCTAAGCCCTCAAGCAACTGAGCTTCACTGAAAGGAAAGCGCTTCTTCGAGCTAGTAATTGGTTCGATAATGATTTTTTGACCTTCGGTTTTCACATCTATCTCAGCGCCTTCAATTAGCCCCAATTGGCGAATGAACGTAGCCGGAATGATACTACCCAAGCTATTACCTATTTTTCGTACTTGCGTTCTCATGCTTCCACCTATTTGTAGGTACTTTGTTATAACAATCATAGCACACAACCTTATTGTACCAACAATGTTATAACTCTAGCTTTTATAAAAAAGCCCCAACCAAAAGGTCGGGGTTATTTTATGCAGTTACAGAATAAGGAGATCATTCAAAGGGACTACAGCTCTCAGGATTAACCTTGACACCAAGTCAGAACTTTATAATGGTTCAGAAATCTATGCGCAAGTCAATGATTAATAATGCTACGTCTACAAACGCAAGCCATCAGGTTACCATAGACGTAAAATAGGCCAAAATGAATGATCTAAAACACATAAAAAAAAGTGTATCATTGTGGATTTAAGCCCAACTTTTCCAATACTAACTTAAAGTTAGCGCGACGTTCTTTAACGTTATGTACATCACCGGTTGAACAGGTTAGATCTGGACAACCACGGTTAACGATACCAGAAACATCATCAATGAACTGAGAGCCTTGTAGGCCACTGTCCACATACCTTTTCAGTTCGTTGTGGTAATTCCAATCACCGTATTGGCCGCCTTCATCGTTGTACGCTTGTACTGACGTTACCCAGTAGAACAGACCTGCAATCCACTTAATTTCACGGTTCTCTTCAGAGCTACAAATTAAGCCAGGGTTTGAACAAAAATCCAGTTCAGCGTATATAGGATTAGCAGGAGGCGCTTCAACCAGTACGCCATCAATGATTTGACCAATAGTAGAAGGATCTACATGTGAACGTCCTAAGTAATGGTTAAGCGTACCGAAGTTTTGTCGGCCGGTCGTTTGTATTACACCACGCCCCCACCAACCACAACCTTCAACACTTTCTTGGCTGCTGCCATCCCAAATAAAGCTACCTGCTTTTTGGCCAATGTAGGTTTTACAAATATCACGTTCCCAAACTTGTTTAGATGTATCGACTTTTTCTGGAACATTGTTACAGTGCCCATTGTTGGTCCAACGACCAGCTGCACCATTTACCAGTAACCCTCTCTCTTCAAGAACTGTATCAGGAGCTGCAAATACAGGAGCTGGTGCGCCGTACCATTTAGCATGAGTTAGTGCGCTCACTTCCATCTTATTATCACGAGGACAAGAGTAAGCGTAGTCTAGACCTGATACAGGATTTACACCGTAATCTGCATATTTCTGGCCAAGCTGCCCACAACTTGCGGTCATTGGGTAATCGGTTGGAGCACCGTATCTTACTTCCGACCAATTGTTCTCATCACACGCGTTGTAACGGATAGTCTCTTGCATACTCTGTGCGAGGAACGCAGCAATCGCAACTTTTGCATAAGTAATGTTAGTTTGGTCATCAGCTTCATCACTGAGTAGCCAGAACTTGTTACCTGCTACACCAATGTTATGCATTGCGTTTAGGCCATCAAGGAAATCAGCCCATTTGTATACGGTCGACGGCTCCCACTGTGACTGAGGAGTCTCGTAAAGGAACGCTTCATTGTTCATTACGCCTTCAGCATTAGCCAGCTGTTGGTTAAGTGCTTCAATACGAGTCAGTGAACCTTTTTCAAGTTCTTCACCTACGTAGTACAGTGGCACTTTTGCATCTTGGTAACGTTCAATCTTAGCCGTTAGAGCTGCATCATTCTTATCGAATAGAACCGCGAATACGTTGCTAAATGCTGCTTTGCGAAGTTTTTGCTCACTTGTGGTGTTACCCATAAAGTAAGTTGCTGTTTGCTCTGTTGGCATGTTTGCCAGCATGACAGGGGTCTTCACGTAGTCAGAAACTTGCTTTACGTACTCTAGTGCGTTGTGCCATTGCTCGCTTGATAACGCATCAGTAGCGTTAGATTTAGTGAAGGCAATGAAGTCCGCTTTAGTCACTGAATCTGCTTTGTACAGTTCAAACTTGTCTAGCATTTCAGCAGAGTAGTTCGATGCTGCATCCCATACCGACTGACGGCCTGAATGCGTGTCAAAAGCGAAATCGCCAATGCTTAGCGTCCAACCGTAACTGGCTTCAGGTGCAAGCGTGGTGATGATTAGGTTATGCGCTTGTGCCCAACCTTTCGCATCATTGCTCAGTGCGTTGATATCATCAACATCAATACGGCTGCCAGTTATATCAATCGCATTGATTAGCGCTTCTTTCACCGAAATGGTACCTAAAGATTGGTCTCTATCCTGACTTGCTGTATCAAGCACATCACTGTTGATAATAATCGAAGTCGAACCGGCTTGTGCTGCTGCTTCAATTACAGCGACAAAGCTGTTGGTTAGTGCATTGAAATCCGCTAAATCTGCACTGTTGATTGCTTCTATGGTTAGATTTGAAGGAGCAGTCGTTGCTGGACTTGCAACAACCAAAGTATTTGGCCAACCTACAACTTCCAAACGAACAGGGTCCATCGGATTTGGCAGTGATAACAGTGGTGCTGTACCTGGTGCTGTACCATCACAATTTAAGTGTAAAGCCCATGAAGCATCGCTACCTGGTTCAGATTGAGTCCAGTAAACCGCTGAGTAAGCAATATTCTTATGGACCATTATGTCACCACCAGTTGCGTGGTCACCGCGAGTCCAATCTGGGTAAACATTAAAATTATCACACAATCCTCCGGTAAATAGATGAGTCGCTCCTGTAGTTAAACGAGTATCATTGGCATATAAATTCGTACTGACGATAAAACAAGATATAACTGTCTTTATTTTCTCATAATTTAACTCTTCTTTTTCCATTTAAATAGATTAACAACCAGTAGAATAACAAAACAACAAAATAACATTTAAATAGAGTAGCAATTATCAAACCACAACAAGATTGCTTATTTAAAAACCAAGAAGCACACCGCAAATGTGCCTACCCATACTAACAATTAAATCAACCAACGAATTTTGACATATAAACACTTCAAACAAACCGATTAATAAATTGAAGTCAATCGCAATATTAAATCAAAAGGAAAAAACATATCCACTTAGTCTGTTTAAGCCAATATCATTCAAAAAACACAAAGGAACTAAACATGATAAAAGCAACCAAGTTGGCTATAATTATTTGTAGTAGTTATTCATTTACCTGTTCAGCTGAATTTAATATACAGCCAGACCCTGAACTACCTACTGGGTATGTCATTTCCAAAACTGCTATCCAACAAATGGAAAAAAGTAAGACATCAAATCCAATGTATAATGTTTGGTCAAAAGCCCTTCAAACAAGGTCAAATAGTGTTGTTGATACAATTGAAGAGGCATTAGATACTAACCCAGACAATGTAAAGAGAGCTGAGCGTGTATTCTCCAGATCTGACTGGGAGTTCCTGACAGCAATGGCTGCACCTGAATATACTTATAATCGTCTATTAAAAGCTATCGGAAAATTCCCTGCATTTTGCGGAGAATATAATGATAGTCGGGATAGTGACGCCATATGTAAAAAATCAATCATTACAGCATTTGCGCATTTCGCACAAGAAACTGGTGGTCACATTTCTGTTGATAACAGTTCAGATAATCCTCTAGCTCTTGAGGAATGGCAGCAAGCATTAGTTCATGTCAGAGAAATGGGATGGACGGAGGGACAAGAAGGTTATACTACCGGTTGCGGGCAAGATGACTGGCAGAATAAAAAATGGCCATGCGCAGCAAATCAAGGCTATTTTGGTCGAGGAGCAAAACAGCTATCTTATCATTTTAATTACGGCGCATTTTCCGAGGCTATGTTCAATGGAGATGCTTCAATTCTACTTAATAATCCAAGTCTAGTTGCTGATTCATGGTTAAATTTGGCGTCAGCTATTTGGTTTTTTTGACTCCTCAGGCACCAAAGCCTGCAATGCTTCATGTAATAGACAGAACGTGGGAGCCATCTCAACGGGAAATAGATGCAGGGATTGGATATGGATTCGGCACCACCATAAACGTAATCAACGGTGGTATTGAATGTGGCGAACAAAATAAAGATAAAGGTCAGCCAGTTAATCGCATTCGCTATTGGGAAGGCTTATCAAAACATTATCAAATCCCTATAGAATCCGATGAAGTAAACACTTGCTGGCAACAAACGCCATATGGAAGTCTAAATCTTAATGGTGCAACTGATGTTCTTTATACGAACTGGGATGGAAATTGGAAATATTATCCAGATCGACCAGAAGGCTTCTCTTTCGAATGTGATTTGGTCGGATTTCAAACTGCTTATTCAGCTCTAGTTCCTGGTGATTATGAAAAATGCGTAACCAATTTATATGGATCTCATTTGAATTGGCCCACTGTGCGCGTTGTAGATGAACTACCTCCCACGGATCCTGTACCACCACCCACAGATGGCATCCCTGCGTGGCAAGAAAGCAAAGCATATTCAGCCGGGGATAAGGTGATCTATAACAACTTCATTTATCAAACAAAATGGTGGTCATTAAATAACATACCTTCATCTGGAGATCCGTGGGTTAAAATAAACTAATACAAATAAAGAAGGCTCGACATTGAGCCTTCTTTATTTAAAAAAACTAACATTAAATCAGTTTTTTAGTTGAAATTAAAAAGACTCGATTCTTGTGTGCCTCATCAGCACCCCAGCCATTAGGAACATACTTTTCCATCAGGTCTTCAAAGCTTTGGATACGCACAACAATCGGTGATAATTCCTTATCAAGTTCATCCAAATCAATGTAATAAACAGAGACATCTGCAATAGAAAATGCTTCACCCATTCGGTCTAACCAAAACCGTTTACCATCAGGAGTCTGCTGTTCATCACTGATCATGATGTTATTTGATTGCAGTAAGTACTGAAAAACTTGTCGAGCAAAACCTGATAAAACAAAGCTATGAGGACCTGCGACCTGCCTCCAAACCAGCAATTGAGTGCAATTTTTAATTGGTAGATAGGCGTTAGGCTCATTTCGGATAATCAATTTAACTTTGTAAACCATTTCGGGTACATCGCCGCCCGTATAGATAAAGCAAACTGTTTGCATCACACCATCAGCTGTTGGTGTATGAAGCTTCGTAACCAGTCGATAACCAGCAGGTATAACAAAACCAGGCAATATAAATTCTTGCGGGTGACTCGCAAGAAAGAGTGCTGTTTCTGTTTTATTAGAAGATGGCATGGTGAGTTTCATATCGAAACCTACTTCAATTAATTGTGGCATTATCCAGTTTAGTCCTAAACCGTAGGTATTGAATCCATACTATCGTATCGTAGTTAAATGTGATAATAAACAACACAAACGCGCTAAAAAAA
>NZ_AFWF01000050.1 GCF_000222605.1 Vibrio ichthyoenteri ATCC 700023
CAACTCAATCGGTCATCATGAGGCTGAAAGAAATACATAAAACACGACGAAGCTAAGAAGGAACCGGCTTAGTTGTAGCGGCTTAGTGTGGTAACTCTAAGCCGCTTTTTGCCCCTATTTTTTGTTAGTAGTCCCAGTCTGCCACTGACATCTTCCATTCCGGTTGAGTACCTTGCGCTGCACTTCATTGTCAAAGTAAACTAGTAACGCAGTTTTGAGATGTGCATCAAGCCTGTTGGAAAGTACATTCACCCAATCAACAAAGTCACGCAGTTTGTAAAAGCAAAACAAGCGTTAAGGTTTCAATATCTTTTCGAAAGCTATCGTCGTCTTAGAAGGAAACGATCATTGCATACGGGCTGTCAGGTGCAATGTGAAATGCCTTGTCTGACAGTCGGATAACACGGGTTAAACGTCCAAAGCAGTACTGAGTTCTACGAGATCTTTGTAGAATGAGTATTTACTTTCCACACCCTCATACTTCAAACCAAGTGAAACAATATCTCCCTGATGTCTGACGAATATTTCTCGTAGTTTGCCTGAATCCCTTATTGGTTCGGACACTTCAGTAGCCGTAGCCTTTAGATCTTCTTTTGCTTTGGTGCGGATACTTCTCGCAAGCTCTTCATCAAAATGATGAGTATGTATCCTCTCAAAAAGGGAGCGAATCTCGATGTCGTAGACCGAATTTCGGAAAGACAAATAGCCCGGATGAACGTCTGAAAATGCGGAATAAGCGTAATCATCAGCATCGACAGCGAGCTTCAACGTTACTCCACTCCAGTTAAGTAGTTGATCAAATCTTTCCATTGGCGATCCTTGGTACTCAAAGTTTTTAGACATCATTGGAACATACTGAAGTTGGTCATAGAGCTTAAAGTGTTTTTCCTTCAAACACATAAGAACAACCAAGTAGTAAACATCTAAGCGTCTTGCAGAACCTAGGTTATCGACAATGGACACCAGTCGTTCTGTTATTTGAATTGATTCTCTTTCTGATAGTTTTAGTGCGCAATAAATGGTGGAAAGGTTTTCAAAGTGCACGTCACCATCCATAGGTCTTGGCCAGAGCACAATTCTTTTTTGGCTCAAAGCGTTCAATGAAAGCTTGTCTAAATCACAATGGACTGACAGTAGTTCTTTCAATGGCATTTTCTTCAGTGCGTATCGTGTATTAAAGAAACGCCCCAGATAGATATCTGCATCAAATCCCTGTCCATAGACTACCCTCACCGCATGCTGAAGCTGCCTTGTATCAGTTGCTACAACAAACACTACGCCTTTAATGTCGAAGATGTGCTTAATGGTCTCCAGCATTTCAACGGCATAACTAGGGCGACAACGGTCTAATTCATCAATGAAGATAAAGGCTGGATATTGCTTATTCGTTTGACCTTTTACTGCTTCCAACCACTGATTCATACTCTGTTTCAATGCAGAAATGGCTTTCGCCTTTCCTTCATGTTCATCTAACATGTACTGCACAGCTTTAGAAGCAGCAGCACTCATGTCCAAAGCATTGCCCTCTTCATCCTTGATGTCTGACTTTGCACTTGCTCCTTCTGCGTCATTCATAACAGCAGCAAAATCAATACCGGTAAACTTCTTAGTCACGCCACCGACTACTGCTGGAGCAAGAGCCTTAAATAGACCGCCAGCTTTGCCAATTACACTGATCGCAGTATTGCTCTCAGCTCTACCAGCTTGCTCTCTCAACTGACTTACCATTGATGACATTACCGTCATCAGCGGGTCATCTGAATAGTCCTGCTGCCATGCATCAACGTAGACAACAGGATGATGTGCTTTGAGGTCTTCTGCCCAGCGTTTGAGAAAGTACGTCTTACCGCTGCCCCATTCGGAGTTTAGGTTGAGTACATAATTACGCTTCTTGTCTTCACCGACTCTGCTCTCGTCATAGCCTTTAGATGCAAGAAAGTTTGATAAGTACTGAGCGTATTTAGCTCGGTTTAGCGTGTCTTTGGGATAGTGAGCACCATCAATATCGACTGGATGACTCCAATTAATAACTACGTTGCTTGGCATATAAACTCCGATGTATTTTAACTGTTTGCATGGTCTAACTTTTCATTATAAAAATCAATCTGATGCATATAACCCAATACCATTACTTGATGGCTGTCGTAATCATGTGGACAACAATAGTAAAAAACAGGGAAAGACACATGGAGAAAAAACATAGAGGGTGAGAGATAGGATGGGTACTTTGCTGGACAGCTTGTTGCCAACTTTTCCCTAATGGATTTTAGTCCTATTCGGTTTTTGTTCTACTTCAAACAGTTTCTGCTACAATATCCGTGAAAGAGCCCAGTGTTGGCTCTCAACACTAAGCACACGGGAACTACACCGCCCTTAAATCGCTTTCTGAAACGTGTCGCGGCCTTCTGGCTGGAAAGCTTCTTCAACTTTGTTCCTCAATAGAGGGATATAACTGACAGTTGGCCACTGTGCCAAATCAACTATCTCGATACTACTCGATCGAACGTCAACTACTGGTCTATGTGATCGGTAACTAACTATCTGATGCAACGGTTCTGAGGGGGACTACTGTGTCAATTTCTGCTTTTAGGAGAGATTCTTAAATTTGTTACTGTCGTCAGCTTAATGCTGACAAGCTTAAATCATGCTTGAATGATTAATTCGTGGGTCGGCCACGTCACCGTGAGGTGTAACTTAAGACTGTTTAGTAAAAGGCCCGCATTTGATGCGGGCCTTTTGCGTTTTAGGGGATTAGCAATAAAGCAAACGAACAGTGTTCGTTCGTGTTGTGCGTTCGTTCTTTTTGCGTTATCATGTCGATATTATGAGCAATTTGAGAGCCGTTGATATGAGTACCGATAACCACGGCGTTTTCATGATCGTTTTTTAACCAAAAAAATATGCCCATAAAACTATTCATGACCACTTTACAACGGCTATTCATTTTTTTTGTGCATATTCCGCGTAAAATCAGTCAACCATAAGTAAAATATATCTGAATCCCCGTATTTTACTCATGGATACGCCTCAGCAGTGCCGATTTGATTTAAAAAGAATTCAACGATTGGGGTTATTGGCCGAACAGAAGCTCTAACAGTAAATATTTGTCCCAACCAATACTTTTTAGTCTTCCTTTAATACTCTTTTTCTTACCGGTATATGTTTTACTTTTCAATAAGTTGAGTATCAATCGTTTGATTTGAGCAAAGTTTTCAGCAGAATTTTTTTCATACTTTTTATCACCATCATCATTGAGATGCACATCCAACAACCAATGGTAACTTTCTATCTCCCAATGCTGACGAATGTAATCAGCTAATTTCGGGTGCTGCGGGCAGTGGTCTGTAATGTAGTAACTTCGATGTTTCGTCACTAGTTTGCCACTCCCTTCTTGAACAATGCGATCGACCACAATACAGGTAT
>NZ_AFWF01000049.1 GCF_000222605.1 Vibrio ichthyoenteri ATCC 700023
TAGTACCGATAAGTTTCAGCTACGCTTAGCCGCTCTCGCGTCAGATACTTTTTTTCAATAGCTTCATCGATAAGAGATTGTGAATCAGTGTGTGTTGTTCGATTTCCTTTCTGAGCGTGTTTGGGAACTAAAGAAAGAAGCGACCTTCCTGACTCAAAATAGGCTTTTTTCCACTCAGCGAGCGTTCGCCAACTAGGGGGTGATAAATTAAGTTCATGTTCAACGACATTCAGCAATGGCACTAGATTCTTTTCTGTCCATCCGCCGGTAAGACGCTTTTCTATAAACTGTATGATTTTGTGGCGACGGAGTACTTCTTTTTGCGTTTGTTCAGGGAAGGTATCAAATGACGAAGAGTAATTAGGTTCATCTTGAAATAACTCTTCAGGAATTTGAAATTGTGTTTGAGCTTCTGAGCTAGAAGCCTCCATTTCATCAAAAAAACCAAAAAAATCATCAAACTCTGTTGTCATTGTTAGCACCAGACATAGCTACTTAAGCTGAAGTCGGTACTCTTAAAATCAGTCTTGACCCTACCCGATGACAGCCAACAAAGCGTCGATATTAGAGTTTCATGCTCAGACAATCCAAGATATTGAGATACCTCACACAGCTGAACTCTTTGCTTACGCTGAATATAACCTAGCACGCTTTTTTGTACTTTAGTCACAGAATGGAGACCTGAATATCGATGCAAAAGCTTAAGGTTGTTAAATATTGGATTAATTCTGATTTGTTTTTCAGTAATCAATATTAGACGTTTATCATATTCTTCTAGCGCTACACGCTGCTTTTCTGCAAATCGAGTTCTGAAATCGGGTTTAAGTATTTGGCTAGAATGCTTTATTTCAATAAACGAAGAACATTCTTGGTGGTCAAAGACGAGAAAGTCGGGAGTGTATCGGCACCGACGACCATTAAATTGATAATGATAACCGTGTGGTTGAGAAAGGTATCGTTTTACGTCGGGGTTATATTCGAGATGAAAACAAAAATCGAACTCTAAAATAGAGAGGGTGCGAACGACAGCATCATTCTTCAAGCTCATAAACTTGCAGATGTTGTGAACATGGGATGATTTTTTAGTTTGGTCGAACATAGTGCGAATCACATTTGTTGTAAACCTACAACAAAAAATAGACTATGAAGACTTATGGTGCAAATATGAGAGCGAATCTGCAGTTTATGCGAACATAAACTGCAAACATCAAATTGGGTGGAGACCCAGCCACATCCCGGCACACAAGTCACTCGCTGCGGCTGCTTCCTTCCGGACCTGACCGAGTTCACGAGTTATTGTTGCGGGAGGACCAGGCCTCCATAGAGCATCTCTGTTGTTCCAGAGAGTGCGAGAATTATCAGGCATAGCCGTTAGCTTTGCAACCCTATCTTATTAGAAAACTTCTAATTTCGAACTAACTGAACATAGAACAACCAACATCACGTAAAAACGTTGGTTTAACCAGCGATCACTTCGCGCTAAATTGTCTTCAGCTCCTGTTCTATCTGCTTTTTGGCAAAACTAATTTCGCATTCCGTTACTTTACGCTTATTCGAATACATCGAAAGATCAGCTTGATGCATTACATCTTCTAAAGACATCGCCGCGCTTCTTGGCTTTGATACACCAAAAGCCACCGAGACATCTAAACTGATGCTGCCATCCTGCGAGATAAACTGTTGCTTTTGTAAATTCAATAACGCATAGCTCAGAGTAACACTGTCAACAGAGCCGATAAGAATAAATTCGTCGCCACCAATACGATAACTTTGACCTTTCCAATAACGCGCAATCTGTTTGGCGATGTGCTTGAGAACTTGATCACCCACTTCATGGCCAAAAGTATCGTTGATAGGTTTAAATTTGTTCACGTCCAAATAGACCAAGGTCAGATTAGGGTGAATACCTTTGTTGTAGCGGCGGTGCAGTGCTCGGCGGTTTTTTAAGCGGGTGAGATTATCAGTATTAGATTGGTGATGTAGATACAAGCTCACCAAAATAGAAGCAATAAGCCCTAACGCTACAACGGCAATACTGCGGCGCGCTAGGCGTTGCTCACTTTGCAGCGTCGCTTTCCAATCTGGTTGAACATAGTGTGTATTGGTTATTTTCTCTAAGTCGAGCATCTTAATAGCACGATCAAAGAGAGGAACGAGAGACTTACCACGCGCATTTTTAGCAAAACCGATCGTGACATCCGAGGTATAAAACTCACCAATCAATTTGTCTTCAGCCAAGGGCAGCAAGGTTTTTGATTCACGTAATATTTTGTTGTAACTGGAGCGACTGATCACCACATAATCAACCTCTCTCGCTAATAAAGCGGCGACTTGTTGTTCTGCACTACTATAAGTAACCAATGCCTTTTGAGGTAACAAGCCTTCTAACAGCTCTTGATAGAAATCGTCCTTTACAACCCCGATTCGCTCAACAATCAGCTCTGAAACATTGCTATAAACGTTATTTTTGTAGCCTTCACGTTTTATCATGATTGCCGTGGAACGGTAATATGGCACACTAAAATAAGCGAATTGTTTACGAGGCTCTGATGACGCGAGCGGAGAGATAATATCAATTTTTTGCGCGAGGAAATCGGCGTACATATCTTCCCACGTTTCATCACCACGACTCACCAACTTACAGTTCAGCATCAATATGTCGCAGGCGGCATAGAGGACATCTGGCGTTATCCCCGTCACCTGGCCATTGTTGTGATAAATCGCGTATTGGCCTGCATGTTCTATTTTCACCTTGAGCGGTTCACTGCGATCTATGCCACTTCGCACCACTAAATCCCGCAACGATTTTTGGCGAATATCAAATTGATATTGATTAACGGTTTCTCGCAACAGCTTTTGCACTGGCGCGGAATGTAAATGTTGCTCAAAAAGCTGTAACTGGGTTTGGAATTTGTCTTTGGTGCCAATCAAGGAGACAGGCTTTATCGATATTTGATGATTCAATAGCTGAGCATCTAACCCTGCTAATAACATCGGTTTAAGCTGATTGATGGCATCCACGACTCCATCCACTTGCCCACTTTCCAGTAGTTGGCGGGCTTGTTGATGACCAATGTATTCAACTTGAACTAACGACGGGTAATATTGCTTGATCAATGCACCATAAATGGTGCCTTTGGGAATGCCAACTTTCTTAATCGTTTCAAGAGTGGCATTAGTAAAGCTGTACAGGTAAGTATATTCAATGTTGGTTGGGCTGGAATAATCAAATCTTGCTGCGCGTTGATTTGTATAGGTCACATTAGCGGCAAAATCGCTCTCACCACTTTCCACCGCGGTTAAAATATCATTAAAGCTAGGGTAATAGACGTAGGCAATATCGACATCGAATTTCTGAGAAACCGCGTCAAATAGGACGCGAGTGACTACATCATCAGCTTCTATCGCCACTCGATACTGTTCACTAGCATAAGAAGAAATGCCTATACAGCATGCTGCTAATGTAAAAATAAAACGTCGAAGTAATCCTAACCTAACCATATCTTTTGCGCTTTTGGTTACCCTGTTGGTATGGTCGTACACTTCTTATTTGCACTGTGACTGCGATTGCACAAAATAAATGCAACATTCCATTGAGCATTAATCGAACAATTTTGTCATATTATTGTCGTCATTCCAATTATTGACCGCAATTTGATTCATATTTCTTCGTTATATTCGACGCTCTGCAATATATAATCCGTAATCCATGCTGTACCAAGCAAGCATAACCAAACCACAAACACTGGATTAGGCACATCAATATGCGGACTAACCACCAATGCGGCAAATGCCACGGTGGGTAAAGTCCAGCATAGTAACTTACTCCAACGGAAGTTTTTTAGCTTGGATAAATTTTCCAGTGCTCCAACAATACCAATCACTGCCAAGGCAAATAACACCCCATACGCCATTTGTGTGATCCACAAAGGAAGCAGCAGTAACAGCGCCCACCAGCGGTGCTGCTTGATCGGTTTCCAATGGCTCGTTGACCACCACATCATCACCATTGCAAGCGTTTGGACTCCGGTTAGCATTGCGTCACCGCCAAGCTTACCTGCGTTTTGTGTGACCATAATACCGACCTGCAAGGTAATCACGATCAGCGCTGCAACCAACACCACACCAATATGACTGCGGCGTGAGAAGGCCACCATCATGAGAGGAAATAATATCCATACACTGACGGATAATGTAATGGGTTGGTAAGGCAGAGTTAGGCCATACGCCATCACGCTAATCAAAAAAATAGCGGATGCAAAGCCTCGTTGAGGAATAAACCAAAGGATCGGCGCAATCATTGCCAGTAACGGAATATCTCCGTCACTGTAACCAATTACCCGCGCACAAATAACCGCAAGTAACGTTGCTATAAAAAATTGTAAAGTCGAAAATAGCATTCCTGCTCCTTATTCCATCCTGGAATCGACGAGTTAGGATATGATGAACATAGATCATAATTATCGTTGCTAAAAGTCATCCTGCTAACAGCAACTATCAAAAACTAATATATTGATTAATGAGTATGGACCAGTTTCTAGCGCAAATCTTTGCAGTAATTCACCAAATTCCCCATGGAAAAATCACAAGTTATGGCGAGATCGCAAAATTAGCCGGTTATCCTGGTTATGCACGTCATGTCGGAAAAGCACTAAGTCATTTGCCCGAAGGGTCAAAATTACCATGGCACCGAGTGCTAAATAGCCAAGGGAAAATTTCTCTCAAAGGGAATGATTTACAAAGACAGCAAGAAAAATTGGAGCAAGAAGGTATTGAGGTAAGCGAGAGCGGCCGTGTCAGCCTTAAAAAATATCAATGGCAGCCGTAGCTGCCATTACGTTTTGGACGTGTGATTAACGCACACCCACTAACATTAGGTTAAGCTGTTGGGTTTGATTTTCATCCGTGATAACAGCGTTCATCGTATCTGTGATAAAGCGAAGCTCACCTGCAACTTCAATGCGAGCGCTGACACTGTAACGATGACCCGGTTTGATTTCGCTTGGGTTGTAGCTCAGTTCAAATGCGACTGGCACTTGTGCGCCCTTGGTTTCAATCACTTGCTCAGAAATCAACGTTGCTGGAGCATCCATTAGCGACACATCTTGCAAGCGAACGGTTACCGTCGCATTGTCAGGCAACATAATACGTTCACGGTACGCAACGTTACCGGTAATCGTTTGCTGAGCTTGTGCTTGTTCTTGCTGTGCTGCAGGCTCACTTTGACAACCCATTAAAACTGCCCCAAATAAAACCGACGTAGCTAACATCAGTGTTCTTTTTCATAACGCCTCACAATGAGAATAGTATAGATAACTTGCTGAATTATAGTCGTAGTTTTGCATACTGTCATGAGAGATGAATCACTCTTGACCAATTTCTGACGCAACTCAATTATAATGAGTATCTACTCTATACTGGTGTTAACAATGACTTTCTATATCAGCAACAATTGCTTGAAATAGCGACACTACGTAGAATGCTTTAAGATCAATTTTTGGATAAAAACCATGAGTAAACCACTGAACGAGCTACTTAATTTACTGCAGCTTGAAAAGTTAGAAGAAGGACTGTTTCGCGGTCAAAGTGAAAATTTAGGCTTGCCTCAGGTATATGGCGGTCAAGTTATCGGTCAAGCTCTGTCAGCTGCTCGCTATACCGTTGCTGAGGAACGCACCGTGCATTCATTCCACAGCTATTTCCTCTATCCTGGCGATCCAGAAAAACCGATTGTTTATGATGTCGAAAACCTGCATGATGGCCGCAGTTTTAGCACTCGTCGTGTTAAAGCGATCCAAAATGGACGTCCCATTTTTTATCTTACCGCTTCTTATCACGGTGATGCTCCTGGTTTTGAGCATCAAAACACCATGCCAGACATCCCTGGGCCAGAAAACTTTGCCTCAGAATCTGAATTGGCAGCAAAGGTCGCCGATTTCTTACCAGCAAAATTAAGACAAACCTTCTGCGGCGAGAAACCGATCGAAATGCGCCCGGTTGTCGTGGTTAACCCGCTCAAACCTGCCAAAACCGATGCCAAGCAGTACTTATGGATCAAAGCGAATGGCGCACTGCCAGACAACCAATTGATCCATCAATACCTATTGGCTTACGCGTCAGATTGGGGTTTTCTTACCACGGCACTCCACCCGCATGGCGTATCCATTCTAACCCCTAAATTCCAAGTGGCGACCATTGACCACTCCATTTGGTTCCATCGCCCATTTAAGATGGATGAATGGCTGCTGTATGCAATTGAAAGTCCGACTGCAAGCAATACTCGCGGCCTAGTCCGTGGGGAGATTTACGATCGCCAAGGCAATCTCGTTGCCAGCGCAGTGCAAGAAGGCGTGATGCGTTTTATTGACTAACAGCACGAAAAGCCACAGCGTAATGTCGAATTAAATTGGCAGCGCTGTGGTGTATTTCAATGGCTCCATTGCAAACGTCGACGTTACATCAGAAATACCTTTCACCGAGTTAACCAACTTTTTGTAAAATTGGTCAAAGCTTTGCATATCTTTAACCAGCACTTTCATCATGTAATCGTACTCTCCTGCCATGCGATAAAATTCCATCACCTCAGGAAACTCCGTCGCCGTCGATACAAACTGGCTATACCATTCATGAGAGTGATCTCGGGTTTTGATCATCACAAAAGCATTAAATGATAAGTCGAGTTTGTCTGGATTAAGTAAGGCAACTCGCTTTTGGATCACCCCACTCTCTTCCAGCTTTTTTAGCCGCTTCCAACAAGGTGTGGTGGTCAGATTGACAGCTTCCGCCAGATCACTTAAAGACAAAGTGGCATCACGTTGCAGTAAAGCGAGTATTTTTCGATCAATTCCATCCAGTTCCATTTCACAACCAACTCAATTTGGGAGAAAATATTTCTCTAATATAAGGAAAATAGAACGTAATAAGCAAAGGTTTTCTCCCTATTTGTAGGTAAATTATCAGCATAACGATATTTAAGGAGATAGCCTAATGTGTACCGATCATGATTGGATCAACAATGCGGTTAGAAAAATCGAAGCCGACTACCAACGCTCAGCAGATACCCACCTAATTAAACTCGACCTACCAAGCGTTGAGGGTATCGACATCTATCTAAAAGATGAAAGCACTCACCCAACCGGTTCACTAAAGCATCGCCTTGCTCGTTCCCTGTTTCTTTATGCCATTTGTAACGGCTGGGTTGGCCCTGAAACCACGATCATTGAATCTTCATCAGGCAGTACAGCTGTTTCTGAAGCCTATTTTGCTCGCTTACTCGGTTTGCCGTTTATTGCTGTTATGCCAAAAAGTACCGCATGCAAAAAAATTGAACAAATCGAATTTTATGGCGGTAAAGCCCACTTAGTTGAGCGCTCAGATCAGATTTATGCCGAATCACATCGCCTAGCTGAAGAGCTAAACGGCCACTATATGGATCAGTTTACCTACGCTGAACGCGCAACTGACTGGCGTGGTAACAACAACATTGCCAATTCAATCTTTGACCAAATGCAACTGGAAGATCACCCAGTGCCTGCATGGGTTGTGATGAGCCCGGGCACAGGTGGCACATCAGCGACCATCGGCCGCTTTATTCGTCATCAGCAGCACAACACAAAACTGTGTGTTGTTGACCCTGAAAACTCGGTATTCCACGAATTTTACCGTACTGGCAATAAAGCAATCACGGGCGAAAATGGCAGTAAAATTGAAGGTATCGGTCGTCCACGTGTTGAGCCAAGTTTTATTCCGGGCGTGGTGGATGAAATGCGCACTATTGAAGATGCAGCTTCAGTAGCGACGGCCCATTGGCTGGAAAAAATTCTTGGCCGAAAAGTGGGAGCGTCAACTGGTACCAATCTTTATGGTGTACTGCAACTTGCGGGTGAAATGAAACTACGCGGCGAGAAAGGATCGATTGTCACGCTATTATGTGACAGTGGTGAGCGTTACTTAGACACTTATTACAACCCAGAATGGGTACAAGCGAACATTGGTGATCTACAACCGTTCATGGCAAGACTTGAACGATTTGAAGCTACTGGTCAGCTCGATTAATCGACGCCGCATTACATGCTCACTCCGGTGTAGTAATGTGAAATAGTAAGTTAGTACAAAATAAAATGGCACTCAACGGAGTGCCATTTTTTGATCTCTGCAGTGTGAACACCGAAGATTTAGATGAATTACTTGGCTTTTTCACGCGCTTCAAAGGCGGCTAACTGCTCTGCGGTGGCTGGTGGTTGATGGTTTTGTTTCCACTCATCGTATGTCATGCCATACACTCGCTCACGAGCGTCATCAATATCCAGATCCAACTGCTGATTTTCAGCCTCGGCTTTGTACCACTTACTAAAGCAGTTGCGACAGAATCCCGCCAAGATCATCAAATCGATATTCTGCACCTCTTTATTATCATCAAGGTGCGCGAGCAAACGACGAAATACCGCCGCATCTAATTTATCTTGCTGTTCTTGAGTCAAATTTTTGTATTTAAATTCGGTCACTTTACTTTCCTTATCTTTCTTATTTTGTTGCTAGCTAGTATACGTGAAAGATAAAAAAACGCCCAAGCGATTGGCTTGGGCGTTTCAAAAACTGTGCTATTAGTATCGAAGGATTAACCTTGAATACCAACAATCAACCATGGTGCATTATCAACCGTTAGGTCACGTTCTAGATGCCATACGTCTTCGATATCTTCTTCTACACCTTCCGCTGAGTCACGGTAACGACCGCTAAACTGCAAACTTAGTTGCGCTTTAGTTGCATCGTAATCAGCACGAACGATTTCAGCGTCCACATACATAACGTCTGTGTGTTGCTCACCGTCCAATTTCGCGCGCTCTTCTTTCAGATCTTGATACAAGCTAGGAGATACGTACTCTTCGATTGTTTCAAGCTGATTGTGGTTCCACGCACCTTGGATAATGCGGTAGTGCTCGCGAGAGCCGTTTACAAATGCCGCTTGGTCAAAGTTTGGCGGGAAGTTATGCGGTACATCTGTTTGTGCACCAAAACCACCAAAGCCACCTTGATTTGCATTTTGTGGTTGCTCAAAGTTATGAACGTTAGGCTGTTCAAACTTAGGCGCAGAACCACCGAAAGCCGGTTGCTGTCGATGCTGATTCATACTGCCCTGCTTCGCCCCCAGCATACCGCGCATGAGTTTGAAGATCACAAAGGCAATCAGGCCAATGATCAGAATATCCATAAATTGGATACCTTCAAATGCGCCACCGCCAAGTAACGAACCAAGTAGGCCACCAACAAGCAGGCCACCTAGAATACCACCCATCAAACCTTTTTTGCTTGATGACTGCTTCGCTGCTTGCTCTTTACCAATGGTATTGGTGTTCTGTTTTTGTTGTTTAGGCGCTGGTGCTGTCTTAAAGCTTTTACCAAAAGACTTGCCACCACCAAACTTCTTAGCTTCCGCTACAGGCGTGATGGCTACAGAAACCATCAATAACGCCACTAGAGAAAAAAGTCGTTTCATGTTTTTCCTTTAGGGTACTTTATTTAGTTTAATATCCAGCCCATTGAAGGCTCTGGTTCCTTAATCTTAGCGCTCTCTACAAGAGAAAGATACATCCCACAATCGAATTCATGTATCAGAATATTGCAAATTTGATAATTGGGCCTGTTGACGCTTGAGGTAGTACCTCATTAGAATATCGAACAATGTTCATTTTTGATTTCCCACTATGGCTAGAAGAAACGACCACACACGCGAACAGCTTATCTCACTCACCTTAGAAACGGTTAAGCGCTTCCTTGATGAGCACTCCTATCACGAGTTAAGTTTGCGCAAAATCGCCAATATGATTGGCTATGTCCCTAGCACTTTGGTGAATGTGTTTGGTAACTACAACTTGTTGCTGCTTCATGCCGTAGCACAAACGCTTGATGAACTATCAGCCGACGCGAAAGCGGTGGTGGCACAAAGCCAAGATCCTACCCAAGCGCTGTATGAGTTGGCTTATTGTTATCATGAGTTTGCTCAGCGTCACCCTCATCGCTGGCAGCTGATTTTTGAACACAATATGAATGGCGAAACCCTGCCAGAATGGCAAAGTGAACGCATTGATAATATGACTGGCATGCTCGAACATCTATTACGCGCACTGGCTCCAACTCGTAGTGACAGTGAAGTCCTGCAAGCAAGCCGCGTGCTATGGTCTGGCGTGCATGGTATTACCCTACTCAGTGTTGATGATAAGTTTTTCGCCGCTGAACCCATTGATGGCAAAGAGTTAATTGAAAACTTATTGTCCAACTACCTAAAGAACTGGTAACGCGCAAGGATCTGCAATGCCACAGCAAAGCCAAACCTCACTGCTGACTCAACGTCGCTTTTTGCCCTATTTTATCACGCAGTTCTTTGGGGCATTTAACGACAACATTTTCAAAAATGTTCTGCTTTTGTTTGTTGCTTTTGCTGGGGCGGGTGTTTTACCGGTCTCAAGCCACTTGTTTATTAACCTTGCTGCGGGGCTGTTCATTTTACCATTTTTTCTCTTTTCTGCGTCTGCTGGCGTTTTGGCAGATAAATACGAGAAATCCGGATTTATTCGTAAGGTAAAACTGGCTGAAATAGGCATTATGCTGCTTGGTGCGATTGGCTTTATCACCGAGAGTTACCTGATTTTATTAGTGTTGCTATTTTTGATGGGCACACAATCCGCCTTCTTTGGCCCAGTCAAATACGCGCTTTTACCACAACAGTTAAAAGCCAAGGAACTCGTGCCGGGCAATGCGTTAGTTGAAACAGGCACCTTTTTGGCAATCCTTCTCGGCACCTTAGGGGCTGGTGTGATTGCCTCTGCTGAGAATGCCAATTATCTCGCCGCCGGTTGTGTGGTGCTGTTTGCCCTGCTTGGTTATCTTGCCAGCCGTTCAATTCCCGAAGCTGCCGCTTCTGCGCCTGAGCTAAAATTTCGTTGGCAACCGATTAAGCACACTAAAAAAACCATCGCCATCGCCAAGTCTGATCGCGTTATATTTCAATCCATCATGGCCATCAGTTGGTTCTGGTTTTTGGGTGCAGCGTACCTAACGCAGTTTCCCAATTTTACGAAAATCTACTTAAACGGCAGCGAAAGCGCCGTGTCTTTTTTATTGGCACTGTTTTCCATCGGTATTGCCACCGGCTCTATGGCGTGCGACAAGCTCTCTAATCATCGAATCGAGATTGGTATTGTCCCACTTGGTAGCTTGGGGATTACAATATTTGGTTGGTTAATGGCAAGCTCTGTACCTGCGTCATTGCCACCGTTCGCGACTTTTAGCCAGTTTATTTCCTATCAACCTTTGTGGCCGGTATTCGCTTATTTACTGTTACTTGGTGCCTCTGGAGGCGTATTTATCGTGCCCCTCTACGCTATGATGCAACAACGAGCTAAAGTTACCGAACGGGCGCAAGTGGTTGCGGCGTTGAATATTTATAATTCACTATTCATGGTTTGTAGTGCAATTCTCGGCATTGTCTGTTTGAGTTTGCTTGAGCTGTCGATACCGCAGTTTTTTATGCTATTAGCCGCTCTAAATTTGCTGGTCGCCTTTTACTTATTCAGCCAAGTGCCTATTTTTGTTGTGCGATTTTTGCTGTGGATCATTACCCACACCATGTATCGCGTTACCCATAAAAACCTACACCATTTGCCAGAAAAGGGCGGCGCTCTTATCGTCTGTAACCATGTCAGCTACATGGATGCCCTGCTACTTAGCGGTGCCTATCCACGCTTAATTCGTTTTGTGATGCAAGAAGAGTACGCCAACTTACCGCCCATCCGTAGATTCCTCAAACGCGCAGGCGTGATCCCGATATCCTCTACCAATCGCGGGTCAATTCGTCGAGCCTTCAATCAAGTTGAACAAGATTTAAATGATGGCCACATTGTGTGTATTTTCCCTGAAGGGCACCTAACCAGTGATGGCGAAATCAAAGAATTTATGCGTGGTATGGACATCATATTACGCCGCAGTCCGGTTCCAGTGATCCCTATGGCGCTCAAAGGCTTATGGGGTAGCTATTTTAGCCGCTATAAAGGGCACGCATGTAAAGGGCGTCCAACACGATTTTGGTCTAAGGTTGAAATTGAAGCAGGAGAACCTGTAACGCCAGAGCAAGCCACCACCCAAACGATGCACCAAAAAGTTAGCGAGTTACGGGGTGATTGGCGCTAGTCGATGACAAGTGATTGGGCGGTTGTTTAGTTTTTCTGAACAGCCGTTCAATTCATTCAGACTTACTGACCGAGCGCTATTATGTAAAATAGCGTTCTTTATAAGTGAGCAATAATGTTCACTGCCCCCTTTAGACGCATAAGCGCATTATGATCATGAAACCATACCAACAAACCGTTCCTTTTATTGTCGGCCTGCTTGCCTGCCTTACCCCTTTCGTTACTTCACCAACCGCCTTAGTTATTGGCTTTCTATTGGCTTCATTCGGTTTAGTACCAAGCCACGTTAATCTCGCTAAAATCACTAAAAAGCTCTTAGCTTATTCGATTGTAGGACTAGGTTTTGGTATTCATTTCGAAGAAGCGCTGGCGGTTACCTCCGATGGTATTGGCATTATCATTACCACCATTGTCAGTACTTTGGTCGTTGGTTGGTGGTTAGCCAAACTCTTGAAAATGGACAAAAAACTCGGCTATTTAATTTCTGCCGGAACAGCAATTTGTGGCGGTAGCGCGATTGCGGCAGTTTCACCCGCGATTCAAGCGGAAGATGAAGAGATTGGTCTCGCTTTAGCCACGGTCTTTGTACTCAACTCTATCGCGCTATTCATCTTCCCTGTGATTGGCCACGCGCTTAATCTCGATCAGCATACTTTTGGCACTTGGGCGGCGATTGCCATTCACGACACCTCATCGGTGGTTGGTGCCGCGTCTGCGTATGGTGAAGAAGCACTGACCACCGCGACCACATTAAAGCTGGCGCGTGCGTTATGGATCATTCCCGTTGCTTTTGTCAGCGCGTTTATCTTTCGTAGCGATTCGAAAAAAATCACTATCCCATTCTTCATTCTCTTTTATTGCCTAGCGATTGGAATTAGTGATGCGCTACCGCAATTTGAAACGTTCTACAGCGTCATTTTTGATGTTGCAAAACGTGCGTTGGTGGTGTGTTTGTTCTTGATTGGCTGCGGTATTTCAGTCAGTAAACTGAAAGCGGCAGGTGCAAAACCGTTGGTATTTGGCGTGACCTTGTGGGTATTGATCTCCACCAGTTCGCTGGCTTGGCTAACTCTGGCCTAGTTCAACCTTATTCCCCCCGTATTTAAAGCTCTTCAGGCTCAATACGTACTTTTTGGCGTTTCTCTTTGCGGTAGTGAATCACTAATGCCGCAATGAAGAGAAACGCCGAAAGCTCCGCTAACGCTCGATAGAGTCCTTCTACTTGCGTTGCCGTGGCAATCAATAACAGCGATCCAATTGTCAGTATCAACTTCATTTTTATATCCTTATCGCAATCCATCACGTTTTATTATGAATCAGCGTTATAAGGTTGAGAAATTCGGTTTTGTACTATGACATTGCTAAATTAACTAAGTTGGCTTTCCAACCACTTAATGAAGGTATGCACTTTCGGTCTTTTCTCTGCGCCTAATGGGCATAACACATCGTAACTCATCTCGGTTTCCATACTCGGGTATGGTGTGACAAGTTCCCCTGTATCGATGTACTGCTTCACAAACTGATAGCGCCCCATCGCCACCCCAACATCATGTAATGCGCTTTGCACGCCCATATCACGGTGACTCACACAGTAAAAATGTTTGAATAAATTAACGTCCAGATCAAAGTGCTTGACCCAGCGTTGCCAAACATTCGATTCCAAGGCGTGAATAAAATTCACGCGATGCAGTGATGCTAATCCATCGTCATAAATCTTTAATTCTTTTGCATAAGCCGGCGTGCATACCGGGACATACTTTTCGCCAAACAGTCGCTGGCGATACATATCTTTTAGATCGCTTTCACCATAGTAAATGGCAATATCTAAATGATTTTTATGAAAGTCTTGCTCTTCTTGAGCAAAAATATTGAGGTTAAATCGAGGGTATCGACGCTTAAAATACGCAATCCGAGGCAGTAGCCAACCATTGGCAAATGCCGGACTCATACCGATGTTAATTTTACCGTGCAATTCGGTGCAATTGATGTCTTCAATTTCACCAAAAATAGAACTGAGCGACTTCGATAAGGTGTGTTGAAAACGCTCACCTTCAGCGGTTAACTCTAGCTTGCGCGTGCCGCGCACAAACAAATTAAACCCGAGTTCATTCTCCAACACTTTGATTCGATGACTCACTGCCCCTTGCGTTAAGTGCAGCTCTTTTGCCGCCAAGGTAAAACTCATATTCTTTGCGGCAACATTAAAAGTATGTAGGTTACGCAGCAGTAGTTGTTGGTTAGCCATCTTAATCCATGCATTAAAAATTTTAATTCATGCTACTCGCCAATTGGTTTGTTTGCAGCAACAAATAAGTTTTAAATATACCCAGTTACTTAAATTGTTAGCCAGATCAATTAATGACTTACGATTCGATTTGGCCATTAGATTAAAAATTTTGATTTATAAACACTTTCTTAATTACTAGGGGCATACATGAATATACTCGGATATATGCAAAAAGTCGGTAAAGCACTGATGGTTCCAGTGGCAACCTTACCTGCCGCTGCAATCCTTATGGGGGTCGGCTACTGGCTCGATCCTGTTGGTTGGGGCTCAGAAAGCATTCTGGCGGCATTTCTAATTAAATCGGGCAGCGCCATCATCGACAATATGGCAGTCTTGTTTGCTGTCGGTGTCGCTTTTGGTTTAAGCCGCGATAAAAATGGCTCTGCGGCGTTGTCTGGTTTTGTGATGTTTCTCGTCGTCACCACGCTACTTGCGCCCGGTTCGGTAGCACAGTTGATTAACGTCGAGTTGAGCGAGGTACCCGCCGCTTTTGGTAAGATCAGTAATCAGTTTATCGGTATTATCGTTGGTATTATTTCGGCTGAAATTTACAACCGCTACTCCACCGTTGAACTGCCACAAGCATTAGCGTTCTTTAGTGGTAAGCGCTTAGTACCCATCCTTACTTCGATTGCCGGTATGTTCCTGTCTTTCGCACTGCTTTACGTTTGGCCTGCAGTATACGATGCGCTGATCCTGCTCGGTATCAAGCTAGAAAGTATGGGCGCCATTGGTGCGGGTCTATTTGGCTTCTTTAACCGCTTATTTTTAGCCGTTGGCATGCACCATGCTCTGTACCCTGTGTTCTGGTTTGATGTGGTGGGTATCAACGATATTCCTAACTTCCTTGGTGGCGCGCAGTCAATTGCTAATGGCACGGGTATTCCGGGTAAAACAGGTATGTACCAAGCAGGCTTCTTCCCAATCATGATGTTTGGTTTGCCAGGTGCAGCATTGGCGATGTACCACTGCTCAGATGCGAAAAACAAAAATCAAGTGTTTGCCATTATGTTGGCAGCGGCGATGGCTTCGTTCTTCACTGGTATTACCGAGCCACTTGAGTTCAGCTTCATGTTCTTAGCGCCGCTTCTGTTCCTATTACACGCAGTACTAACAGGGCTTTCTCTATACATCGCCGCGAGCATGGAATGGATGGCAGGCTTCGGTTTCTCGGCAGGATTTGTTGACTTAGTGCTATCAAGCCAGAACCCGCTAGCCGTACAATGGTACATGCTGATTGCACAAGGTATTGTTTTCTTTGCTCTTTACTATGCAGTGTTCCGCTTCGCCATTATCAAGTTCAACCTTAAAACACCAGGTCGTGGTGAAGAGATGGAAGCCGAGCAAAAAGACGCGACACCAGAAGCGATTAACGGCCTTGCTTATGACTATATCGAAGCCGTTGGCGGTGCAGACAACATCCTTGAAGTGGATAACTGCATCACTCGTCTACGCTTAAGCGTGAAAGATTCAGCCAAAGCAGACAGCGCGAAACTAACCCAACTAGGCGCCATGGGGGTGGTACCGATTGGCAAAGGCGGCTTACAAGTCATCGTTGGTCTGGGCAAGGTAGATAAAGTGGCTGAGCAGATGAAAAAAGTGCTCGCCAGCTAAAGAAAACAAGTGATGACTCACCATCATCACGCCCCCCTAAGTGCAGAGCGATTAGTCACCGCCTCTGCACTTTTTTTATGGCGCGACATTATCAATAACAAGATTTTAAATGGCGCTGCGATCAACGCAGGCGCATTGAGACATCAATTCGCGTCTTTGCTCTGGGTCGCAAGCCAATCTTTGACTTGCTTGCGCGACACTTTAATCCCACTGCCTAATAGTGACTCAGGCAACAGCAAATACGCGACTGGCCATTTGAATTTCACCAATATTTGTTCAAGATGCTGCTCAATGTTCGCTCGCACAGGAAGTGCAGCCGCTTGCAGCACCGCGACAGGTCGTTGGCCAAATTCTTCATCGGCGATAGGCACCACGATTGACTGCGTGATCTCATCCATCTGATTGAGTGCTGCTTCTATTTCCTCACAGTGAATATTTTCTCCACCGGAGATAAATTGATTATCTGCACGCCCTTTGATCACCAATTCACCATTGGCAAGGCGTTCACCCAGATCTTTACTATCAAACCAGCCTTGAGCATCCGTTATAGGGGTGATAACACCTTGTTCAAAGTAACCACTGGCCAGCGTTTCACCACCAATGTAAATACGCCCTTCTCTTAATTCTAAACGATGGTTAGGCAATACCGTTCCAGCACTGTAGGTCGCATCAATTTGCTTTGCCGTAACGGTTGAGGCTGCTTCCGTCATACCGTACCCGAGCCAAGTTTCAATCCCTTGCTCTGCCGCTTGCTGGCTTAAGGCCAACGGGACGTGGCTACCGCCAAGTAGAACATGACTGAGATTAAGAACGGTCGAACAACTGAGCAACCTTTCCAACTGTGTCGCGACAAGCGATGCGTGCGTCACACCCTGAATATCTTGCAGCAAATCACCACAGCCGACTTTCAATTGCGCCCCCGCAGCCAACCAACGGTAAACAATCGCTAACCCCGAGACGTGGTACATCGGCAAACTCAATAACCAACAGTCTGAAGGCTCAAAGTGGAACGGTTCCAATAGCCCTTGCGCCGAAGCCAAATGCTGAGCATGGCTGTGAACCACAGCTTTGGGTTTACCCATTGAGCCGGAGGTAAAGATGATCGACGCGAAAGAATCCAAATGAT
The DNA here is from genome assembly GCF_000222605.1 of Vibrio ichthyoenteri ATCC 700023. GTDB lineage: Bacteria > Pseudomonadota > Gammaproteobacteria > Enterobacterales > Vibrionaceae > Vibrio > Vibrio ichthyoenteri. The sequence goes on from NZ_AFWF01000049.1 coordinate 17,213, forward strand.
ATGCCGAGCGATCGGAGGCTTTATCAGTGTGAGATATATCTTCCAAATCTGTAAGTTCTAACCGAGTGACATCCTCCAATCGAGCGTCACTCTCTGCCCCCCAAACATTAGGCACTTGATCAGGTAAATAGAGTGTTTCAAGCTTGTCGGCAAGTAACGCATACGGTTGGGGCGTTGTGAGCGCACAAATCGCACCAAGCTCGCCACAAGCCAAATAGATCAGCAGCATCTCTACGCTATTTTTCCCCACACAAGTCACCACACTACCTTGGGTAACATGCTGAAAAGATAAGGTTCGAGCGTAAAGAGTGACAACGTCGTCTAATTCAGACCAAGTATATTGGTGTTGCGGAGTAACCAGCGCTAAACAATCTGGGCTCATAAGAGCCCAGTGTTTTAAAGGTGAACGGTGCATCATGCCTGCCAAATCAATGCTTGTTCGGAGAGTTTGCGTAGCGGTAGCGGGCTATCAGGCCAAGGCACTTCCAGCTGCTCTGCGTATAAGCCGATGGTATCTAAGCCAGGAACTTCATCGGGTAATTGCCATTTAGCAAAACGCGCCAATTGCGTTAGACCTAAACTCGATTCAATACTCGAACTGATCACCGTTTTAATACCAAGGACTTTTGCTGCAGCAATCAATTCAATACAGGTTTGTACTGAACCAATTAACGTCGGCTTAATCACAATGGTCTTCACCCCAGTGAAATCCGTAAGTTTGAATTCTGGTTTACGCACCGCGTGTTGCAGCGTTTCGTCCCATGCCAAAGCGATACCGGTATCAATGGCAAACGAGAAACTATCGCCCGGCACTTGGCAAGGCTCTTCGATAAACTCGATACGTTGACGATAAGAAGGCGTCACATAGCTAGCAAACTTCAGCGCTTTCTCTTTGGTCCAAGCACGATTGGCATCCAGACGTAGGTTCAAATCCGGAATCGATTCTAAAAATAGATTAACCAGCATGCCATCACGAATAGGTTCATAAAGACCCACTTTGATCTTGGCAACTTTTTTACCTTCCATTGCATTTAGTTTTGGCAATAACTCATCAGGATCGCCACTGCACAATGGCGCAGAACGATACATGCCTTCACTCGGTAAACCGCCCTCCAGCTCAAGTTGCGCCATAGAAAGACCAAACGCAACCGAGGGGTACAATTCACTTTCATCCAGCGCGGGTTGACCGTTCTTCCATCCATTCAACTGTTCGATTAGCTGAGTGTAAACCTCTTCCATCGTTTCACAGCTAAAGCCCGGCAAAGGAGCAACTTCGCTACGACCGATACGGCCATCCTCAGCAAGCTCAATGACAAAGCCCTCACGCTCAGTCAGACGACGTTCACGTAAAATCACCCCACTGTCCATAGGTAAAGCGTAGCGATACAGTTTGGCTGATCTCATACCCATATTCCCTTGTTTATTATTGTTATAACTAGCCAGTTTTAAATCTAGGAGTCACTTAATAAGTCAGAGTCATTATTGCGAGGAGAAGACGCGCAATTTATGAGCATAAATGCGCTTCTTCTCCCATGCTATAGAGACTCAGGTGACATAAGTGTCTTTACATTAAGGGTTACGCGGAAACTTATTGAAGTCCGGACGACGTTTCTCGTTAAACGCATTACGACCTTCCTGACCTTCTTCTGTCATATAGAACATCATCGTCGCGTTACCCGCTAACTCTTGTAGACCCGCTTGACCATCACAGTCTGCGTTCAATGCCGCTTTCAAGCAGCGCAGTGCCATTGGGCTGTGTTGTAGAGTTTCACGAGACCAACGAACGGCCTCTTTCTCAAGGTCTTCAACCGGTACAACCGTGTTCACTAGGCCCATATCCAATGCTTCTTGTGCATCGTAGAAACGACATAGGAACCAGATTTCACGCGCTTTCTTCTGGCCGACGATACGAGCCATGTAAGACGCACCCCAACCACCATCAAATGAGCCCACTTTAGGACCTGTTTGACCAAATTGTGCGTTTTCTGCTGCGATGGTTAAATCACACATCATGTGAAGAACATGACCGCCACCCACAGCCCAACCGGCAACCGCTGCAATAACAGGTTTTGGACAAGTACGGATTTGACGTTGGAAGTCCAACACGTTTAGGTGGTGCGTGCCGCTGTCATCTTGGTAGCCGCCGTAATCGCCACGAATTTTTTGATCGCCGCCTGAACAGAAAGCTTTTTCACCAAGACCAGTCAAAATGATTACGCCCACGCTTTCGTCGTAACGTGCGTCAGCTAATGCATTGATCATCTCTTTGACAGTATTAGGACGAAACGCATTGTGAACTTGTGGACGAGCAATGGTGATCTTCGCGATACCATCTTCTGACTTATGGTATTGAATATCTTCATATTCACCGCTGCAGTCATTCCAGTTTACCGGTGCGTATAGTTCTTCTTCTGAAATACCTACTGTTTTAGCCATGGTGATTCCTATTTTATTTATCACTCACTCTCGTGAGTTTGGATTAGATTTTTTATTACGCTAGCAAAAGCGTGCGGCTGTTCGTGATGTACGTTGTGCCCCGCTTGCGCTATCTGACTGAAAGACAAACCGCTTTGCTCGGCCAACTGGCTGAACTTGCTGTCTTTCTCGCCGCAAATATAGTGAATAAGTACTGCGCTACGAGCGAGCGGCTCAAGTAGCGATTGTTGCTTAGCCAACGAAGTGGCAAGTAGCATCTGACTGATTGCAGAGCCAAGATTAGCACTGCGCTTAGCTATGAGAGTTTGTCTTTGCTCATGATTTAATGAAGAAAATACCGCTTGTTGATACCAATCGTCTAATACCTGCTCAATTGGCTCATTTTTAAAGCGCAAAGCCCAGCTCTGATCATAATGCCAACGCGCTTGACGGGCAGATTCACTGGCAAGGCCAAAATTACCACCTTCAATGAAGGCCATACTAAGGTTTAGTCGATCAAAGCGATGATTGGCAATGCCATGCATCGCAATTCGACCACCTAAAGAGTAGCCGACCAATATCAATTTTTGTTGGGGAGGAAGAATAGATTGAAGCGTAAGGGTAATTTGTTGGCAGGTATCATCAAAGCCATCGGTGCTGATGGCGATACTGCGTCCATGGCCGGGTAAATCAAGCGTCACCGTCGAGTAGTCACTCAGAGCTTCAATACACGCTTGCCAATCTTCACCGCTACCCAGCAAGCCATGCAGAAATACCAATACTGGCATTTCTGCATTCGCTGAGTCTGACTGGCGGTGGCTATAAGCTAGCATGGAAGCGGTTAACAACCTCTTTGATGTGCGCTGAAGCTTGTTCTGGTGGCGTTGTCACTTCAATAAGTAAACAGCCTTGGCCTGAGATCAGATGCTGCTCTAGCTTAGCTTGGTAGGCTTCCTGTTGGTCAGCTTGATAGTAAGCCAGTTTAAATTGAGCGGCTGCCGCAGAAAAATCATAACCATGAGGCATTTGATAAAGTTGCTGCTTTTGCTGTTCAGGAACCGGTAGCAAACCAAAAATCGCGCCACCATCATTATTGGTCACCACAATCGCACACGGTGTTTTTTGATGAGTAAACAGCGCCAATGAGTTGAGATCATACAGCAACGATGTATCACCAATATAGAGCACACTCGGTTGATTGGTGGCTCTAGCCGTCCCCGCTGCCGTAGCGACTAAGCCGTCAATGCCTGACGCACCACGGTTGGAATACACTTCATGGGCCACTTCACCAAACATATCGACTAAGCGCACAAATAGGCTATTACCTAAGAAGATGTTTACCTGCGATGGCAGTTGGTTTAACGAGGTCGCTAATGCGACTTCGTTTAATTTCGACGAGCTTTCAACATGCTGATCAGCGGCACAATTCACTGCGCGGCTAAACTGGCTCAACTCACTCGCCCACTTAGAAAGTGGTTCATCCGCTTCAAACTGCTGCACAGCATGCATGAGCCAAGTAGAGATATCAGCACGATGATGGGTCTGCATCAAATGGTCTTGGTTGTTACGATCAATGCTTGGGCTGAGATAGTGATATGCAAATGGCGTTTTGGCTATGGCATCTGTGCCCGATTGAGTTTGCGATAACCACTGATTCAAACGTTTAGAAATCACGCGCGAGCCAACTTGTAGTACCAATTCGGCTTCACTCAGCGCCTTTTGGCCAGCTTCACTTTGCAGCCAAATATCAAAATGGGCCCATGCGCTTGTCGTACCCGATTGTACATCGCATAAAATAGGCCAACCTAAACGCTGTGCGAGGGTGTGCGCTAATTTTGATTCTGCTTGCGATACACTGCCCAGCACAATAATGCCTTTGCGCGCGCGCCAAGGTTGACAATCAAAA
>NZ_AFWF01000048.1 GCF_000222605.1 Vibrio ichthyoenteri ATCC 700023
GTCGTACTAAAATGTAGCATTGGTTGGCCGAGCTTATCTTCGCCATCAACCGATTCAATCGCATCAGTTTGATTGATCACATCCACTAAATGCGCCGACTCAGTTACTCCCCAAAACACTTTGCCGATACCGACACGCAGTTCATAGTCATCCCAATAGGTTAAATAAAGCGCTTCACGGATATCGCCATGGGTGCGCTCAGAATCCATTTGGTCATAACGATAAAATGGCACAAAGGTAAAACTGGCTTCTCCCTCTGAAAGTTCCCAATACCATTCTGGCTGTAATACCAAAGAACTCTGCCCTTTCTGCTGTCCCTGAAGACCATGACTCACAAACTGTCGATGCTCCACATTGACCTGTCCGGAAAATTCAACGGCGTGCACAGGCAGCATTACCACACCAAAAACGCTGGCTGCCCACAGCAAACTTCGACAACCAGCGGTGACTAGAGATGATTTCATTCGCGCACCTACTTAACCCGTTTGAGGATGTTTTTTTGAAAATCCTTGTCACTAAGGCCGGTTTGGAACTCTAAATCACTCGTGATCAATTCGGTACTTTTCCCCGATTGATGATTCACCATCGCCATGCGATGAGCGCGCCAATACTTGTTCAGATAGAGCGTATAGTCAGAAAACGTCAGTGTTTTAAGTAACGCGCCACGGCGGTCATAAAATTCGATTTTTAGCGGACGATAGTGCTGCGTATCAATCCATGCGATTTGCTTGGTGTAGCCGGAATTTTTATCCGTTGGTATCTGCTCAAGTTGATAAGTCGCTTGGCCATCCCATTGCTCATCACCTAGATAATTAAAGCGGTACTTCTCTAATTCAAACGAGCTAAGATCTTCGAATGAAAATTCACTGCCCATAAAAGGGCCGGATTTATTACGCGATGAAATTCGTTTAACCCGCTTTAAAGCCGGGAGGTATAGCCATTGATCATCGGCATCAACAATATGTGAATGGTTAAGAAAGGCGGTGCCTTTAACATCACGGGGCTCATCAAAAATAGTCAGCCCTTTATCGCCATCATCCTTCACTTCAAGGTTTTTTAATCGCATCGCACGAGTACTGCTTTCTCCTTGAGCATTTTTTAGCACCATGTTCATGGTTGCTAATGAATCGCCCCACCCTTCGTCACGCACTTTACGCTCTTGTGCAATTTCCAATCCGCGCTCCACGCTTGCATGTGCCATGGCCGAATGGAACAGCCCCATCCCCAAAGCCAGTAAAAGTGATACGGCAATGCTACGTGACTGTTTTGCTTTATTTCTTATCATCATAAATATCCTTATTTCTAACGCGTGCTGCTAAGCGGTTGTACATTGCTATCTGTTACTAATGATTCTGTTTTTGACGATGATATCTCCATCGCATAATCCGCCTTATCGAACTTCATGAGCAACGCAGGCAAGAAGACAAAGTCGACCACTAGAGCGATAAAAATCACGATGGCACTCAGCATGCCCATATCGGCATTGAGTCGGAATGATGACATTGCTAGGACCGAGAAACCGGCGACCAACACCACGGTAGTGATCCATAACGCGCGACCAACGGTAAGGAAGGCATAACGAACGGACGCTTCAGCCGATTGCCCCTGCTTTCGAGCGCGTTGATATTTCGATAAGAAGTGCACCGCATCATCCACGACGATACCCAGTGTCAATGTCACTACCACCGATAGACCAAGATTGATCTCACCGGAAATGAGCGCCCACAAGCCAAAGCCTATAATCGCAGGCGCGATATTAGGCATTAAACTGATCACGCCAAGTCGCACTGACCGTAGGGCAAAGATCATCAAGCCCGATATCAAAATAAGTGTGATTGGTAAGGTGGAAAGCATGCTGGTCATGTTGGTTTCGCCAATGTGGGCAAACATCAGATTCGGGCTCGATGCCACGATTTGATATTGTGGTGCATGCTCACGAAACCATTGGTAGATGCGATTTTCTAAATCAACCAAACCAACACTGCCTAAATTCTCCGTTGTCAGCACCAGTTTGACCGAAGACTTATCCACGTTGATTTGATTATTAAGATCCAAACCAAATGGCAGCGACATCTCATACAGCAATAAATACTGCGCCGCTAGCTCACGTTCTTGAGGCAGTTGGTAATAAGCGGGATCATCACCGTGCATGTTTTTATTTTAAGCGCTTATAAGTATCGGCAAGTGAGGCAACATGATCGGTTTCCGGTTGGGCTCTCAACCAATCTGTAAACTCACCTAAAGTCGCCATAAAATTAGGCGCAGCAATGCCTTGGGATTCCGCCGTTTTTATCGCAATGCTGATGTTGGTCATGCCACTGATACGCTGCTCCATAAAATCCGCAGCTTGACGAAACTCGCTGCTGGTGTCGAAGTACCGCACCGAATCATCGTTCACCTTATTGAACGGAACGGCCACCGCAGCCAATACGATCACAACAACAGAAATCGGCAGCAGTTTGCTTTGATGCTTTACCACCACATTGGCAAGTAGAGCCATAAGACCTGACTCTGGTTGTTCGGAACTTGCCAGTGGTTTGATTCTGATTGGCAGCACTTTAAGCAAAGCGGGCAGCAATGTGACAGAGAGTAAACAGGCGATCATTACGCCCAAGGCGGCTTCATTACCAAAATCACGTAGTACCGGTGAATCCGACATATTCATCATCATAAAACCGATGGCCGTGGTAATTGATGTGATGAAAATAGGAACGGCATTGATCTCCACGCTATGCGTGATAGCCTGAACCTTTGAATCCCCTCTTTGCATACGCTGGCGCATGGTCGCGATCACATGCACACAATCAGCGACCGCGAGCGTCATTACCAAGGTTGGAATATTCACGGTCGCCGTACTCAGGAACATCCCCGCCCACCCTGTTAAACCTAACGTGGTCATCACTGAAGCAAGAATAATCACTAGCGTGGCGATAACACTGGAAATCGAGCGTAGCATCAACACTAAGAACAGCAGGATAACCCCAAACATCATCGGTACTAGGGTGGTAGAATCTTGCTGCGCGGCAACCATAAAGGCATCATTTAACGCCACCAACCCTGCTTTATAAAAGCTAACGTCAGGGTAGAGTTGCTGATACTTCTTTATTAAGTCGTCGACATAAGCCACGACTTCAATCGACTCGGCGGTTTTATCGATTTCAGGCATTTGAATCGTGACATTAATTACCGATACATCGCCGTTTTGCGAAATCATCGAATGGACCAAAGCGGGTTCATTGAGCGCGATTGTTTGTGCGCGCTCAATACGCTCAGTCGTTAAGGGATAGTCTTGGTACAACAAATCCTCAACGATCAAGTCATCTTGGTGCGCTTCGGTATGTTGAAAGTTAGCCAAGGAATCAACGCGGCTCGAGTATGGAATTTGCCACGCATCGACAGTGAGTTGCTGGATCAACGTTAAGTTGGTTTTATTGAAGATCGTTTGATCTTGTGGAGCAATGACAATCGAAATGTTGTCGGACTTAGCGAACGTAGTTTGAATCTCATCAAAGGCTAATAATTGCTCATTTTGCCCATCAAAAAATATTTCATAGTCGCCGCGAAAATATAAGTTTTTAGCCCCAATAGTAGAGACAACGATCGCAGTGACCGTAAATAGGATTACCCACCATGCGTATCTCGTCGGCCAAGTAAACCATGCGTTTGAGTTAGAACTCTGTGCGTTCATCACACTCTCCATTTGTGACGGTTCGTCAAAAATATCCATTAAAAATCCAGCTAGTGCTGGATGCTTAATAAATGCATTGCCAAAACTACGCATTTAACTCAATTAGCTTAATGCTATGGCGTTACATGTCATTTTTTGACGAATCGTCACCAATGGCGATTTTAAAAGCCCTAAAGGGCTTTGTTATCGACCAACGGACGCAAGGTATTCAATCTCATCGTTGAACAGCTCTTTTTCTACACGCTGCCAAGTTTTACGATAATCCCATTCTGTTGAAAGGGGCTGCCAGTTCAGGCCATCGAGCAACATATTCGCATTGTGTAATACTGAAAAAGGGTCTTGTAATCGACTGATACAATGACTATTCGAAGCGTTTTGCGCCAAGGCATTTGACCCAAAGGCAATGGCCCAATTCGCAAAAACAATAGAATCTGAACCAATGCCTGAAGAGAACTTCAAATCACCCGCTTCTACCGCGCTACTGATCAAACCGTCGGCAAAATTAATCACTTGCTCTTCAAGTTCATTAAGTTGCTGCACCCTGGCTGGAGACGCTTTTTCCAACACCCAAGGGCTCTTTGCCATAATCGCGCATGTAGAGAGTACCGGTTCCATACGAGCATAAATGCGATAGCTTACGTGTAAAGCAATCACCTGTTCACGTGTATTACCACCGAATTCCGATGAACGAGCAAACATCAATGCTTCCGCTCTTAAAGAGTGAATGCATAATGCAATAATGACATCTTCTTTGCTGCAAAAATGGTTATAAATCGTACCTTTAGAATAAGGGCTCATGGTAGTGAGCTTATCCATAGTTAAGTTACTAAACCCTTGTTCTTGAACCATAGATTTCGCTAATAAAATTAACTCCACCTCACGGTCAGCAATCGCCTGCTGTTTTTTGGATAAACCAAACACACAACCTGACTTTTCTTTTTGCTCATTCTTTTTACAGCTAAAACCAAACATGATTATCTATGCCCGTCTCTGTTTGTACTCCCTGACTTTTGCATTATAACACGATTCGATATCACCACCGAATTAACCATTAATCCAACTTTGTAACGCTTCATCATTTTTTGACACATCGTCACAATAGGTGATAAAGACAGAGAGTTCAAGTGACCTAATGCAAAATATCAATGATTACGCCGATTGATATTACAATATGGAATATCGAAACATACTAAGTTCGATATTAGCAGTTGGAAAAACAGAGAAAACGGAAATATTGAACGTGAACCAGCATCGCTCATACCCTAAGTACATCACATCCCCCTTGTAAGATCATGTCGTAAGGATGGTATAGATTTGGCGTACTACGATCCTACCAGTGATGACTCATTTTTATATACCGCTAGCTGCGTAGTAAATACACTCGCCCATGCAACGCGATTTCGCCCAGTACGTTTGCATTCATATAAGGTTTTATCTGCAGTAGAAAACAGCGACTCAACCAGTTCTTCAAATCCTGCGTCACAGCGATGTAACGAGTTTCGTTGCGCCAAAGCACCGCCGATGGAGACGGTAACTCGGCCATAATCAGCATTGCCAATGTGCTCAATCGCCAGTTGCTCTATTGCGCGGCGCAAAAGCTCACTGGAACGCTCTAGCTCTTCCCTATCATGACGCGCACACAAAATCACAAATTCTTCACCACCATAACGAAACGCCATGTCAACATTGGTCAATTTACTCTGTAATTGCCCAGCAACGCTCGCCAAAGCATCATCACCCGCCATATGCCCGTATATGTCGTTATAAGCTTTGAAGTTATCGATATCACAAATCATCAGCCCAACATATTTTCCGCGCAATACGTTTTGCTGAATGTATGGTAATGCGGTACGAGAATATTTATAACGTGAACCTAATCCGGTTAATAAGTCTGCATCTGATTTAGCTCGTAACGAATCAAGTTGTTGATCGATCTTCATTAATCGCCCTTTGTAGGCGCGCGCCAATTGGCCAATCTCATCCTCTCGATTCAGTTCGTCGAGATCTTTCATGGTTTTATAACGCGCGCCACTGTTCATGCTAATCGCTAAATTTTTCAGCGGAGAGACAATACGGTGTGTCACCCAGTAGGCGATACAAATCACCAACAACAACGCCGCGATGGCTTCAAAACCAATTTCTCTAATAATATTTTTTTTGATTGCAGCTAATTTACTCGCATCAAACACCGCCCAAATATAACCGCCATTATTATTCCGCAGCGGAATTTCAATATTGAGTAGGTAGCTTTGTTCATCGAGATAGAAGCGTTCATCGTTACTAAGTGGCCTTAACCAGCGGATTTCTTCATTTAACGCCAACTTATTACTGTTAGTTAGAGAGTCTCGTTCTGCTTGTGCTTTAACCAATAGATAATTGAGCTTACGCACTTCAATTGTATTGTGTGTTTCAACCGTTTTGAGTTGTGCTTTTAGTCTCGTGACTCGCTCATAGGATAATTGCAAATCTTGGTCAGTGACATTGGCGCGCCAAACTTTGCCATAAGTAGGTATATAGCGGACATAGACCTCTTGTGACGAGTAATCCGACACCCCTTTTACCTCGATAAATTCGAGATCATCAATAGAAGCCAAACGCTCAACGACCGAGGCCATGGTGAGGTTCGCATAATTAACACCCGCTACAGAGGTGGAGAAAAAATGGACTTGCGACTGCAATGCTTGATTCGCTAAGGCCGCTGAATAATCAACTTGTCGTTGCCACTCACTTTCGTAACGAGTAAAACTCAAACCAGCAATGACGAGCAGTACCAAACAAAGATGGGACATAAACAGCATTTGATTGATGCTTAATCTTTTAATGACTGTGATCATAACGGCTTATCCTAATGAGAATAGAACGGTTCACTTTTTAAGACGACTACCAAAGACAGAACAAACACCATGGCGACAAATATCTTTGTAGGAGGAATGGCAGCTATTGCAGTAACCGGGCTTCAATGATGGGTGGCTATGACTAATGTCTTCCCCTTTGTGATTGTAACTGCCATAAATAGCCTCTCCCCCGATGTGTTCGGTAATTCGAATGAGATCGGCTTGTTCCGAAATCGCAACAACAGTTGGGCCATCACTATAGGGACCGCGATTAAGATATTGCTTAATTTTTTTCGGGTTAACACGGATCGTGAGAGATGATCCCTGACCGTTATTTATCCAGCTATAAGCTCGAAACGTTTCTTGAGCAAACAAAGAGCTTTCCGCTGGAAGATCACTATTTTCAGGATAAATAATGGTTTCTTTGACGATGGGCCAAAACTCCCAACCCACAGGGTAGCTTGCGATCGATTCCGCTTTAACGAAACTTGAAAGCAGCAATATGTACAAAAAACTCAATAACCCCAGTGCTCTCATAGCAACCTAAATCCAACTATTTTTTAGTTCTAACAACCCTTCGCAATACCGAAACACCTGATATGCAAACAAGCACACTAAATAATGGTATGCAATTCTGCTATAGATTTGTATTTATTTTCAACAATGTTGCCGAGTCACATGTCAGGCTGCGGAGTGATTCAAACTCTCATGTATTTGTTTCACGGCTTTTGGTTAGTAAAACGCGGACTTGACCACGCTAAATCCTAATAATAATGATGTTAACAATCGATATCGCTGATATTTAACTGGAAAACGGAATATCCAAAGTTGGCGCCGGAGAAGCGTGATGCAAGCTGCGTTCAAGGTGAGAGGTTTTAGATAGACGAAAAAAAACCTCGATATAATATCGAGGTTTCATTTGTTTGGAGCGACACATCGGGTTCGAACCGATGACCTCAACCTTGGCAAGGTTGCGCTCTACCAACTGAGCTAGTGTCGCATTTTTACCTAATAAT
>NZ_AFWF01000047.1 GCF_000222605.1 Vibrio ichthyoenteri ATCC 700023
CGTTTCATAAAGACACTGTTATTTTTAAATGATATTTTGTCTTTCTTCAATTTTCCTGCTTCATCTAGTAAGCCAAACACCCCTTTTAGTTCGTCGATTTTCTGTTGGTGCATTTCATAGCCTTTATCTTTAAAGCGACTAAGAAGCTCATACAGACGTTTGGAGTATTCTTTTTTAACATCGAAGAAGTTACGAGTGTTTATTAATGCAAAGCCTTGATTATATTCAATATATTCTGATTTTAGCATGTCGTTTGGCACCATTGTCAACGTACGGTTTTTATAGGCTATGTGCTTAAATAATGGGCGGTAGTCAAACTCTATTTCACCTTTCTGGTTTTCGACTTTTATGCCTATCTTTCGACTTGCTAGACGGTTAGCAACAGGGCTTAAGTTACTACCAATGTGTTTTGATTCTACTCGTAACCATTCCGATAACTGATGAGAAGTAAACTCGTAGTGAGGTGTATTATATTCCCAGTCAGTTTCCTTCATATGGGCGATCATCAATGCAAACATATCAGCTTCTCTCGCTGATAGGTCCTGCCGACTAAAAACTAATTGATGCCCTTTTTTTATGTGTTTTGGCAGGTTGTCGCTTACAACAGGATAGAAATATTCGTCATTACTCATATATAAACTCAAGTGACACATTTTAGGCTATTATGACACATTTTAGGCTTTAGGTAAGCCTGTTACCTAAAATGTGTCATGTTTATTATGTAGCGACAATTAGCTTTGGTATGCCAGCTATCATTGCTCGTGGCAACTTGTGCGTTTGAATTGTTTTTTTGATATTGATTCGTTTTTTTGTTGCAATGCATTAAAATTGAATCAACACTAAAGGCGTACAATTTGGAGGCTATATGCTACTACACGAAATTCAGGGCTTAGGCGAGAGAGCGAAGTTATCTCGTATTGCTCGCTCAGAAATACAACTGGAAGTTAAACAGGAAGTAACTCAGAAGACATATTCTCAACGAGAATTACAGCGTTTGCTTAAATTCACAAACAGGCCTGTAGCAATGAACACATTGAAAGATGTAATGATTAACATGTCTGAGCAAGGAATTATTTTTCCTAAAACATCTACAAATCAATACAGATTAAGTATCAGTGATTGTTACAAAGTTGCTGATTATTTAGGGGTTGAAAAGTATCGGGATAGAGGATGGGATGCTTTTGTTTGTATTTTACAAAATTTAAAAGGTGGTGTTGGTAAATCACTAGGTACGAACATGCTTGCAGATGCACTTACTTCACTTGAGCGGTATGCATTACTTCAAAATCGAGTGTTGATTATAGATCTTGATCCTCAAGGAACCAGTACTCAGCAGCTACTACCTGGTTATGATATTGCCGATTCTGATTTAACATCAATTCTTGCTATGGCAACTGTAGGATTAACAAAAGACGAACTGACTAAAGC
>NZ_AFWF01000046.1 GCF_000222605.1 Vibrio ichthyoenteri ATCC 700023
GTTACGTCTATTAGTGAGCGTGTCTAATGATTGATCTATTTCGATTTGATAGCCGCTACCAACGCAATGAAGCGCTGCGCGTTACTTTTGCCATCAGCGTTTGCATGGTGTTAGGCAAAGTGCTCGCTCTCGGCTCACCGGTCTATTTAGCGCTCTACCCGACCATCATTATGACCAAGAGCAAAGACTACTCTTGGCCAGGATTAGCTCGCACATTCGCGCCGACGTTGTGTGCGGCAGCGACCGCGTTGGGTGTTAGTGAAGCTTTTCACTCTCATCCCTTCATCATTTGGACATTGAGCTTATTCTTCTTTGACTGGATGCGCCGTCGGGCCACCAATCCAGCCAAAAAGGGCGCAATGTTAATGCCGACGTTTAACTGGATACTGATCATCGTCTTTGATCAACACAGCAATGCTGACATGGCGGTACGCATTCATGAAATCTTCATCGCGATGGTGATCACTGCCTGTGTGTGCAAGTTGGCTGTGACGTGCTTTCCAACCCAAGATCCCCAACAAAAAATGCCGGCTCGAGTAGCGTTACCCGATATTGCGGTGACCGCGCAACAAAGAGCGCTTTCTCTGGCCTTAATCGGCACCGGTGTTGGCTTCCTCATGCTAGTGGATATGCTTTCAGCAACGTTTTGTATGGTACCGGTCATCGCCGCATCGCTTCAAACAGAGCGTCTTAGCTTTCAACGTGTCGTCGAGCGTCGCTTCATCACTCAAGTGGGGGGCTGTGCTATTGCGGCAATATTTAGCTTATTGTTAGTCGGTCATCAATCCATACTGAGTGCGTATGTGCTACTTCTGACCGGACTCGTATGGCTACTTGCCAGTTTGATGGTGAAAGGCGACGCCAGCGGACGCGAGCTACACGCAGATGCACTGTTGGCCACCATGTTACCAATTCAACTCTATATGACTAGCCAAGATATCGGGTTAGAACGTACGTTTTTACGAGGATGGGAACTAGCCGTCACAATAGGCATACTTTACGTACTGTACAAAATCACGACGCCCTCTCCCAAAAAACACCAGGAGAAATGCAACGTTAGTTGTTAGTTATAATGGGGAAATCAAAAATATTGGATAAGCGGTAAGGTTTGCTGCTTGTTTATAACAAAAAGGCTTCGCAGAGCGAAGCCTTTTACGTACCAATTCAACGTGAAAATTAAACTTCAGCGTTGTGGTAAACCTGTTGAACGTCATCACAGTCTTCTAGAAGATCTAGGAACTTCTGGAATTTCTCTTGGTCATCTGCCGAGATTTCTGTGTACGTTTGAGGTACGAACGTGATTTCTTCAACGTCTAGCGTTAGCTCTGGGTATTCAGCCGCTAGTGCAGTTTTCACTTTGAAGAACTCAGTGTTAGGTGCGTAAACCGTGATCACGCCATCTTCTAGTTCGATATCAGCAACATCACAATCCGCCATCATTAGGGCTTCAAGTACTGCTTCTTCGTCTTCACCTTTAAACTGGAATACAGCTTGGTGATCGAACATGTGAGATACCGTACCAGCAACACCAATTTTAGCGCCAGTTTTCACGAAGCATTGGCGAACATCTTGGAAAGTACGGTTGCCGTTGTCTGTTAAACAGTCAACGATCACACTAGCACCACCAGGAGTGAAGCCTTCGTAACGTGCTGGTTGGTAATCTTCACCACCGCCGCCACTTGCTTTATCAAGTGCTTTCTCGATCACGTGCGCAGGAACTTGGTCCTTTTTCGCTTTTGTGATCAGGTGACGCAATGACAAGTTCATATCAGGATCTGAACCGCCATTTTTAGCGCTCATGTAAATTTCTTTACCGTACTTGGAATAAACTTTAATTTTTGCGCCTGCAGTTTTCGCCATAGAGGCTTTGCGCACTTCAAAACTTCTTCCCATTGGGATGTTCTCTCTAATTTCAATTTAACGCGAGGGATTCTAGCAAAAAATGAGGGGTTTTCAATTTAGCCTCATTTGCTTTGGGTCACGCAATGCCCATCATTCGTTTGTATTTCTCAACACTTTGCATAAACCAAGTGCGTTCTGCTTCATCAACCAGTTGGTTAGCCTGTTGCACTATTTCTTCAGGGCCTGATTTCGCCTCTCGAAGCTTCCACACTAAAAATGAGGCTTGCTTATCTAGCTCGACCTTATTTTTTTCATCTGCGGGTAACAGCGACAAATTCACCGACATAGTAAGATCTCGAACAAAAAAAAATACAAAGCGGAAATATAGCACACTAGAGCGTAATGTTGAGAGAAGAAAACAGTGGTCAGATCAAAAACAACAAAGGGTGGCTTATAGAATAGCCACCCTGTTTACAAGTATATACAACAAACTTATTAATGAAGTAAGCCCAATTCCTTGGCTTCTTCAATGGTTAAGCCACTTTCACGAATCTCACGCAACATTTCAATACGGCGACGCGCTTGAGCAGTTTTAACAACTGATACAGGCTTTAGCGATTCAACTTCTTCCGTGAAGTCCCACTTATTTGCAATACTTGTCATTTCATCATGGTCGATAGAATTAATGGACATAGGAAACCTCCGAACAAACCATGCTAGGGACACTCTAATCTTTAGCAAACTGCAGCCCTGCTTGTTAAGTAGATTCCTTCGGGAATGTGATATTGCTAATAGTTCAAAACAGAGAATTTAAAATCGCCTTTTTTTACTTTGCACCCAAAGAAAATGCGCAGTACATTTAAAGGATTCCCCCGAAATAATGCCCCTTGTTCTAGATCATACCATGAACAAATAACCACCATATCTTCTGCTGTTCCCAGGTTGCACGCCCTCTCTATCAACGCCTATTTTACGACCGACTTCACTATTTTATACCGCGCTTCTTTTTTCACTCGAATTAAGGGTTAATGATAATCATTATCTTTATCATATGAGTATCGTTATGAGTGAACAAGCATTGCAGCATGCATTCCATGCTGACCCCATCATCAGGATTCGCAACTTATGCGTCGACTACATCACCGACACTGGCGATTTTAAGGCCGTCAAGTCGGTTAATTTTGATATTGGCAAAGGTGAGATTTTTGGTCTTGCCGGCGAGTCCGGTTGCGGTAAAAGCACTATCGCCTTCGCCATAAACCGCTTACATAAGCCGCCTGCGTTTATCTCAGCAGGACAAATTCACTTTGAAGGGCGTGATCTGCTGAAACTTTCAGATAAAGAGATCGGCGCTATTCGCTGGAGTGAAATAGCCATGGTTTTCCAAAGTGCAATGAACTCCCTCAATCCAGTCTTACCAATCAAAGAACAGTTTGCTGACGTACTTCGCCATCACCGCGGTATGAACGAAGAGCAAGCGACCAAACGCGCCGAACAGTTGCTCGACTTAGTTAATATTCCTCGCGAGCGATTAAGCGAATACCCACATCAATTCAGCGGCGGGATGCGCCAACGTTTAGTGATTGCCATTGCTTTGTCCCTTAATCCGAAGCTGATCGTCATGGATGAACCCACCACAGCCTTGGATGTTGTCGTGCAACGCGAAATTTTGCAGCAAATCTACCAACTGCGTGAAGAATTTGGTTTCTCGGTATTGTTTATTACCCATGATTTAGCCTTGATGAGTCAATTGTGTAACCGTATTGCGATCATGCGCCATGGTGAAATCGTCGAAGTGAACAGCTCGAAACAGATCCGCAGTAATCCCCAGCATCCATATACGCAGAAATTGTGGGCCTCTTTCCCCAACATTCACGAAGGAAAACATTCAGCCGAAGGAGCAATGGCATGAGCGAACCAATCATTCAACTTAACAACGTCGTAAAAGAGTTCACGATTGGCGGTGGGTTATCCTCTGTTGAACGTTTTAGAGCATTGCAAGGGGTAAGCTTCGATATTCACAAAGGGCGTACACTGGCGCTGGTGGGCGAATCGGGTTGTGGAAAGAGTACGTGCGCGCGCTTGATGACCAAGGTCTACCCGGCGACAAGCGGCGAGATACTCTATCGTGGCAAAAATATTAATGATATTCGCAGCCGCAAAGAACTACTCGATTACCGCAGTAAGGTACAAATGGTCTTCCAAGATCCGTTTGGCTCACTCAATCCAACTCATACCATTGAGCATCACTTAACTCGTCCGCTCAAAATCCATAAACAGGTAAAGAGCAATAATGAAATCCCGGCACGATTGCACGAACTACTCGAATTAGTGGAATTGGCGCCGGATACCTTAGGCAAATATCCACATGAGCTGAGTGGCGGCCAACGCCAACGTGTCAATCTAGCACGCGCTTTAGCGGTAGGTTCAGAAGTGATATTAGCTGATGAACCAACGTCCATGCTTGATGTTTCGATCCGCTTAGGCGTACTTAACCTGATGCAACGTATGAAAAAAGATCTTGGTATTGGATTTCTATACATTACTCACGATCTTGCGACCGCCCACTACATCGCAGAAGAGACTGCGGTAATGTACAAAGGGCAAATTGTAGAATGGGGCGACACTCAAGCGATCCTCACCAACCCTCAACACCCTTACACCAAGCTGTTGATCTCGGCAGTGCCTGATCCCGATCTTCCATTTGGCCATTTGGTCGAAACTGAACCACACTATTCTATGGAGGCCGATCAAATTCGCGCAACCAGTGCTATCGTCACTCAAGGCGTTAATCAGATCGGACCAAATCATTTTGTAAAACAGTTGGTTGAAGCTGCATGACGAGATTAGATACGTGGGTAAACGAGATCAGCGATTGGTACAAAAACCGAAAGCATGATCAAGAGAAACATCTTCAAACATTGATCCTAAATGTACCCGGATCTGTTTGGGGGCCTGAAGTAACCGATCTGCAAAGTAAAGCGATCGCTTGCTGGCTCGACGGCTGCTTACGTATCTTTCATGCTTATCGTTATCAAGATCCAAAATTGGCTTATCAATTCCTGCAACTGGCTTATGGCAAACTGCAAGCGACGGTAAGCCAACCTCTCGCGG
The DNA here is from genome assembly GCF_000222605.1 of Vibrio ichthyoenteri ATCC 700023. GTDB lineage: Bacteria > Pseudomonadota > Gammaproteobacteria > Enterobacterales > Vibrionaceae > Vibrio > Vibrio ichthyoenteri. The sequence goes on from NZ_AFWF01000046.1 coordinate 4,957, forward strand.
ACATCGAACTTAAAGATTGGTCAATGAAACGCTTACAGCATCTCACCGTGCTTGCTTTGGAGTTCTGTAATCAACAGAACCAGCAGCATTGGCAACTCGAATCTAATCAGATTATTGAGACACATGTTGAGTTTATGGCGGCCCATGCTTGGAATGAGGAACGAAAGCATGATCAAGGATCGCAACGACTACATTGATAATGAGGCAAAATGATCACGTACACCTTGATCATCGTTCCGTTTTTTCCTTCATGCGTCCGATATTTTACTGGTGTCATGGCTATGTTGCTAGTCAGTGTTCCGTATAGATAACAGCACCTTTTTTAGGTTGTATGGTGAGAAATGACGAGCGCTGTTTTAGTCAGTCGGCATCATTGCAACTAGGCCAGTCGAAGTGCGATGAACCCGGCATCGACTATCTCCCCTCCCCCTGAAATTCCACGCAAAAAAAAGCGAGTTCAAAAGAACTCGCCAAACAATTCAGAATGAATCTAACAAATATGAGCCAATCTATTGGGATACTCTCTATCCCAGTTTTCATCAGAAAGGACAAAAGGTTGTCTATTCACGTTCATCATAACGTCAGCCACTATCACTATGTCAATGTTTTGTCAGTGGAATGTGCTGTTCGTGTTTGTTTTTTATACAACTTAAATATTTGCAAATTTTCCGTTGCTATGAAGATCAAATAGCGACTTCATCCAAGGCTCGGAAAACCGTTTCATCAAGGTGACCGTCCATCACTTGCTTACACACTTTACGCCGTACAGCTAAGCCAGCAATAAGGCGCTCAATGGACAAATGTTTGTTCTCACTTTGGCTGTTGTATAACTCAATCATTTTGCTCAAAGTCTCATAAGGGATCTTGTCGTTACCAACACGAAGCCAATCGAGCTTGTCTATGAGCTCCAGACACTCTTCTTTGATTGAGCTATGGGAATGCCCTGTCATCGCAGCTAAAGCGCCTATACTGCGTTCTAGAGCCTCTCCAGAGGTATATTTGGATAAGGTTATGGTAATTTCATCCGCATTTATCTCTACCAGGTGTTTACGTTGCTTAACTCGGCGACCCAAATGACCTTTTGGTGAGCGTTCTTTGCGCTGGATTGGTTCAAATTCCCCATCAATGATCTGCGATAATTCATCGAGCTGTTGTCGAGTCACCATCTCATTGCGTAATGGGTTTGGTAACGTCGGCGCCATGTTACGTTTACCCGCATTGGTGGTGCGAGCTCTTGAATAACGTAAAACCTCTTCCACATCGCATTTAATATCGACGTGATAGTCCTTGATCTTACCTTTTTCGATCATTGCTGAGATCGTTAAGTGATAACCCCATAAGTTCACCACAAAAAGATCGTCCGATCCTTTGCCATCAGACAACCGTTTTAATTCACGGATCAGATCCATCGAAAAACGACGCCATTCAATGTTGCGAGCAAGCTTTTGGTTCAATTCGCTCAATAACATCGCATCGGTATGGCGACGTGACATACGGCTACGGAAATAGCTGTAGAGCTGAAATACCAACGTGTGTTGCTTTAGAATTTCCGGTGGAAACAAGAAGAAATAATCACGCGTTAGCAGCTCTTCATAGAACGATGGTTCCCAAACTAAGATGTATAGGTTTGGTTTTATGCGTATTTCGCCGTCAGAGCCTTCTGTAGGGGCTTCTTCCGACGCAGTAATGGTACGGGCTATAAAACGGAAACGATCGCTCTTAAAGCCTTCTGGCATGTTTTCACTGAGCCATCGACCGGTCAGCTCATGGAGCTGAAAATCGGTAAATTCAATTCGATCGATACTATCGCGGATCGAATCACGTGCTGGGCCACTATCCTTCTTGCCACGCAAAGAGAGAATATCAGTGATGTACAGTGGTGTTTTATTCGGTACGTGTTTGGCGTCTAGTTGATATTGGTGCTGGTGGTGATCATGATATTGCACTGTTAGCGTAAACAGAGCGAACAACGTCATTAGATCGTCGACCGTCATGATGTTTTTTGATGATCTCGTTTCGATCACTGCTCGTGTGCCGGAGATCGATACCATCGATTTTTGGTAATTTTTACGCGTTCTTGGCGGCGCTAACGCTTGATCAATAATACCAGCCCAATTGGTTGGCGAAACAATAAATTGATCCGCTTCGTCTTTCATCGCTGGTGGCGTGTTCAAACCGTATTCATTCAGCAAGCGCTTATTAACTTGAGTTTGTGCCAACGCTTTAGAACGTTTTTTCTTTTCAGATTGTTTTACACTTTCCGTGACTAAACTGGTTGCACCCAGTGCCGATATTAGTTTATTCGGGTTCACAAACTTGTGCAGCATGGTTTTGCCTGCAAGACCTTCTTCAAATCGCACCGGTATTTGATCGAATAAACCAACAGTGACGGCAGCTCTCAAGCGTTGTTGAATGGCAGCACGAGTAATCTGACCATCTGTTGCATCGATCAATTCTGTTGTCGATACCAAACCATCTTTGCTTGAAAAGCCTCGTAATGAGATTAAATTTAAAAGTTCTACGATGCTTTTCGTTACACCTTTGAAGTGTTGATATTGTTCAATCCAGTCAACTGCAATTTCAGAGACTTCAAATAGGTGCCCATCTTTGTGGCTGCGAGGGTTTTTGATCAGTATTTTTTGTTCAGAACTCATTTTTGATCCATGTCACAGAAGCCGTAATATCGCTATAGTTCCGAAAGAATAAAGAAAAAGAGATCATAAAGAAAGAAAAAACTTATTGCTCTTATAAACTGATCTTTATGATTAAACTGATCTTAAATGATTATATGATCTATTGATCTGAAGAGAAAATTGCTCGCAAGGTACTGATAGTAAGGGTTATTTTTTTCTTCGTCTGAAAGCATGATCATGTGTAGCTCGAAACGATGATCATTGTTTTACAGAAAGCATGATCAAAATTAATGGAAACGATGATCATCTTCACTACGAACCAATGATCAAACAAACACTTGAAGCATGATCAACGTTAACACACACGTTATCCACAGGCGTTTTGTATCACAAGCTGATCAGCAGCAAGTTATTATAAGCGTGATAAGGCAGTTTTCCGTAACGATGATCAAGGTTGCACGATCTTTTTCTTTCTTTGCTTAATTTATCATCAGTTTATAAATCGAAATGCACGCTTGGTAAATTTATCCACACGCTTAAATTCCCGTTATATTGGCCGAAAGCATGATCAAGTAATCTTGGTTGATGCGCTTAGTGGCTTGAAGCGACTGTCGTTCGCGCTATATTCGGCCTAATTTGGCGCTAAGCCTGAGTTCACCTACATTCCTCCGTAATTTGGCCGTGATTTTACATGCTTCCGAAAGCTTAGTTACCTTGATCATTGATCCAATTTTGGATCTTACTTTGCTGCGATCAAAATTATTCATCTTTCCTATCTAATTCGCTTGATCATGCTTCCTATGCGCGTGAAATTGTACGAAAGCATGATCATGATAGCTTCCTTGATCATGCTTTCGAAAAATTGTTAGCTGATGTTCTTTAGACGGTTTCCTCGTGGACGCTGTTCCCTGTCGTATTTTTTATTGAGCCAAATTTACATCAATAAATTGGCGTCTACGTTGAGTTTACATTGGCCGTAATTTACCTAGAGAAACTAATCGTTCCGAGAAATGAGCCTCATTTTCATAAAAAATTCATTTTTACATTGTAAATAAGTGACGTGGTAACACTTTTATTCTTTCTCTCTTTCGTCGCCAATGCTGAATAGAAAATTGAACAAATTTTGAGTGGTTTTCTCAGTATTTCACTTAAATGATATATTGTTCTCATTTTAATGTGATGGCTATCTATAAGTGAATGTTCACCTTTTTATTGTTAAACGAATATAGTGCTGTACAATATAGTCAGTTACTAATAACGGAATTTGGCAATGAAAAGAGAACAGACAATAGAGAATCTCATTCAGCTTGCGGAGAAAACTGCACAAGTTCAAGCAGACCGTATTGAGATTGTATTAGAAGAGCGTAGTGACGACCATTTTCCACCGATGTCAAAAGCATTGATGGAGACTCGCTCAGGTTTGACTCGCCGTAAACTAGACGATGCAATTAGTAAGCTTGAGGCTGAAGGCCACCAATTTACTAAAAATAATGCAAACCATTATTCAATATCGTTGCAAGAAGCACACATGCTTATGGATGCGGCTGGTGCACCTAAGTTTTATGAACGCAAAAAAAATGTTGAAAATAAGCCTTGGATTATCAACGTACAGAACCAAAAAGGTGGTACGGGTAAATCAATGACGGCAGTTCATCTTGCTGCATGTATGGCGCTAAACTTAGAGAAACGTTACCGTATCTGTTTGATCGACCTTGACCCTCAGGGCTCACTACGTTTATTCCTAAATCCTCAAATCAGCCTGACTGATCATGACAATATCTATTCAGCCGTTGATATCATGTTAGAAAACGTTCCGGAAGGGGTGGAGATTACTAACGAGTTTTTACATCGCAATGTGTTACTACCGACTCAATACCCGAACTTAAAAACAGTATCAGCATTCCCTGAAGATGCGATGTTTAACGCTGAAGCATGGCAAAATCTGTCACAGAATCAGTCATTAGATATCGTAAAACTGTTGAAAGAGAAGTTGATTGATAAGATTGCTGACGATTTTGATGTGATCATGATTGATACTGGTCCACACGTTGACCCGTTGGTTTGGAATGCGATGTACGCATCGAATGCGTTACTTATTCCATGTGCAGCCAAGCGTTTAGACTGGGCTTCTACCGTTAACTTCTTCCAGCATCTGCCAACAGTATACGAGATGTTCCCAGAAGATTGGGCCGGATTAGAGTTTGTTCGTCTGATGCCAACTATGTTTGAAGACGATAATAAGAAGCAGGTTTCGGTGCTGACAGAGATGAATTATCTGTTAGGCGATCAAGTGATGATGGCGACGATTCCGCGTAGCCGTGCATTTGAAACTTGTGCTGATACTTACAGCACTGTATTTGATTTAACGACCAGCGATTTCGAAGGGGGGAAAAAGACCCTCGCGACTGCTCAAGATGCAGTACAAAAGAGCGCATTAGAACTAGAACGAGTACTTCATAGTTACTGGTCATCACTAAACCAAGGGTAATTAACTCATGGCAATTAAAACTTCAGATTTAAACGCAAGACTGTTTGGTAAGACCAACAAACGTCGTGCGACTACGCCGCAAGAGGCACAACAAGCTGCTAAAGCGCAAGCTCAAATCATCGAACTCGCGGTCGCTGGTGAAGATATGGTTGAGTTTGAGCTGCTTCGAATTGAAGCGGATCAAGTTGAGGCACAAACGGTCGTTTTTGCTGAAAATGCCCGTGAACAGTCGTTTTTGAATGAACACGCCTTATCGGACGTATTAGTCACGTTACGTGAACGTGGCCAACAATACCCGGCTGTCGGCCGTATGCGGGAAGATGGCAAGATTGAAGTGCTTGACGGTAGCCGCCGTCGCATGTCATGTATTTTGGCTGGTAAAGCGTTTCTTATTTATGTTGCTCAAAACATCAATTCAGAACACGCAAAATTCCTATCTGACGTCGCAAATGCTCATAAGCCGCTTTCTCTGTTTGAGAAAGGTAAAGAGATGCAAGCGAAGCTAGATAGTGGTGAAGCGGAAGATCAAAAAGCGTTAGCGAGAATCTTTCAATGCAGTGAAGCTCTGGTGAGTGGCGCGTTGAAAGCCGCGGATTTGCCGCTTGAACTTCTTCAAGCTTACCCAAATGTTGCGGATTTAGGCCGTCCGACGATCGTTAAGTTACATAAGCAATTCACGCAATTGAGCCATGCAGACAAAGGCATGTTGTTGAAGAAGTGCCACGATGAAAATAGTTTCGCGTGGCAGCGTAGCGAAGCTCAAGGTGTTGCGCGCATCACAAAAGATGTCTCTGAGATGATTGAATCTTGGGTTGAAGAATTGATGCCAACGAAACGTCCGGTGAGCAATAAAGTTGACCTGGTTAAAGGTCGTGTTAGTTACAGCCGTAAAGGTAGTAACTTAGCGCTTAATTTGAAAAAAGTGGACGATGAAACGCTAAAAGAAATCCTTAGTTTCATTGAAGACAAGTTCAAATAACATCGCTCTGTCTGATTTCCTTATTTTATTAAAGCCGCTTTAGCGGCTTTTTTTATGTCTATAGTTCAGCTTTTTATCGTGGGTAAATCGAGTTAATCGATCGGTAATAGCGAGGGTAGGGCATTAGCAAGTATACTAATCGAAATTCTCTTTCGACAGTCACGCAACATGAACGCTATCGAGCAATATCTCCAATCGTTGTCATCATTGGCGGTGCAACACAACCATCGTTTCGGCTTTACTCTTCGCGGGGATGCGGATTGGCAACAAGCCGTATGCCAAAAGGCGATCGCTTTGTCGCCGGAGCATAGTTTCCAATTAGGCGGTAATGACGTCCTAGGCGCTTCGCGTTACTTAGCTTATAACAAAGGTCAGCAATTTCTCGGTCAGGAATGTTCGTTATTGCTCGTTGACCTTCGCCAGGGGTTTGATGCGAACAGTTTGACTTCAGCTCTGGGTACGTTGCGCGGAGGTGGATGTGCTGGTTTTATTGTCAACAGTGAGGCAAGCGATGAGCGCAGTTTGGCGTGGTTGTTAAGAGCGTGCGATGAGCTGTTGTGTATTGAGCAAGATAAGCCATTGCCTGCTGTACCCAGTTATGCACTCGACACTGAATCCAAGCTTGGTGATTGGTCAATTGAGATGGGAGATCCTTCAACTGACTCCGCTCAATTGTCGCAACAAACTCAAGCGATAGAGAGAATTGCTAAAGTGGTGACCGGCCATCGTCGTCGTCCTCTTGTTCTTACTGCCGATCGCGGACGAGGTAAAACAAGTGCACTTGGCATAGCTGCAGCTCAACTTATGTTGGGAAAAAAAATTAAAATATTGGTCACCTCACCCAGCATCAATAATATTGCGCCGTTATTTGAACACGCTCAACGTTTATTACCAGATTCGTTTCGCACCAAAGTGACTCTGTTGTGGCAACAATCATCAATTGAATATATTGCACCAGACGAATTGCTGCGTAATAAACCCAGTTGTGATTTGTTGATGGTTGATGAAGCGTCAGCTATTCCTTTGCCAATGTTGTTCTCCATCGTCGAGCACTATCATCGAGCCGTGTTTTCTACCACCATTCACGGTTATGAAGGGTGTGGGCGAGGCTTTACGTTAAAGTTTCAAGCCTGGCTTCGTGAGCATCGACCTGGCACTTCTTTTTATCATATGGATACGCCAATCCGATGGGCGTCGCAAGACCCATTAGAGCAATGGCAGTATGAGACATTTCTGCTAGATGCCGAGTTGGCTGATGTTGAAGTGATCAGCCAAGATAAAACACCGCTGCGTTTCTATAGCCAAGATGAACTGTTTGCCTCTCCTGCGCTATTACGCCAATGTTTTGCATTGTTGGTTAACGCTCATTACCAAACAACCCCAAACGACTTGATGCTATTACTCAGCGATCCGGCAATGAAGCTTTGGGCTCGATTTGAAGGGCGTGTTTGTATGGGGTGTATTATTGGCGTTGAAGAGGGGAGTTTGTCTGCGCAATTAATTGAGTCGGTTCGACAAGGAAAACGTCGTCCGAAAGGGCATTTAGTGGCAACCACATTGGCCAACCACCTTGGACTTGATTTAGCCGCGCAGCAAAGTAGTTTGCGAATTATGCGTATTGCTGTCCATCCTTCGTGGCAAAGTAAAGGGATAGGGTCGGCGATGCTATCGCAATTGGAAGCGATTACGGATTACGCTTTCTATTCCACCAGCTACGGGGTCACGCCTTCACTGTTTAATTTCTGGTTATCGAATCAGTATCTACCGGCAAAATTGGGCAGCCAAAGAGATCAGGCAAGTGGCTGTCATTCGTTGGTGATGGTCAAAGGTCAGCAGCCATGGGTTGCTCAAGCGGTGGAACTCTTCCATTCGAGTTTGGCTTATCAACTAAAAGACATTTTCCATGAACTTGAAGTTTCATTGGTTTCTCATTTAGCTGCAAGCGAATGTTTGTCTTTGGCGGGCTCACGAGAACAAAGCAACGCAAAGTTGGACCAATTTGATTTGAAATTGAGTTTGATTAAGTGCTACATCGAGGGGGGGTCTAATTATGAAAATGTGGCTGGGTTGATAGAACAATTATTCTTTTCAGCCAACGTTAGAGCCGAGTTACCGCTATTGATTAGAAAAGTGATTCAGCAATGGAGTTGGCAACGATGCGCAGACGAATTCAATCTTACGGGCCGTAAGCAATTAGAGCAGGCGCTACGAATTGAGCTACAGCGGTTGGTGAAGGTTTTATCCATTTGATTCCCGTCTTTACAGTGTAAATCGGCTACTCGATTTACACTGTAAAATGCCCTTTGGTTTACAGTGTAAATTTAGTGAATGGTTTACACTGTAAATTCATCTTTTATCGATAACAATATCAGTTACTTTTTGCCGATTAGATTTCATTGTCTGACACGTGCGCTGTGTTATTGTATTCGTCATTTCCAGTCATTATTCCTCTCTAAAAACAACTAAGCCAATTGGGTGATTTAGCTCACGCTTGTTGGCTAATCAGCGAATCCTTTCTACACTCAACAATAAGCAATCAGTTTAGTGTTGGCTAGGCGAAAAAGAATGAGCGACGTGTTGCACCAGATCGATGATGTTGCCGTATGCTCTCCAAGACATTCTTTACGATGACTATAAAAAACTATCAACCCATCGGTATGATAACAATCGTGAAGGACTTGGCTCGCCATTCTCCGATTTGCAGTTCAATACTCTCAGTCTCTAATTAAAATTACAGAGAGTAACTAATCACGACCATGTTCATTTCTATTGATGTGAGTATGGAATCGGAAGCCAGCGACTCGCAACACGTTAGGTCGTAAGGAGAAGGGACTTATGTCGGTAGAGGCAGAGGTTAATTCAAAATCAAAGCACATCACCATTTTTGTTGAAGGTACCTTTGGTTTCCACGTTATTCAAGAATTCAAGCGCTGTTATTCCGACAAGCGTGACTATCGCTTTACTGTTGATTTACGCAAAGTCGATTACATCGATAGCGCGGGCTTGGGTATTCTAATCAACATGCATAACTACCTTGAACAAAGTGATGGTGATATTCAAATTACCAACACCTTACCTCAAGTCAGAAAGATTCTGGCGATCTCACGTTTTGACCGAAAATTCAGGATTTCGTGAGGAGGGTACGATGCGAATAATGATCGTTGATGACCATGCAACCAATAGAGAACTGTGTCGGTTGATGCTGAGTCATATCACTTCCCGTATTGATACGTTTGAAAGTGGCGTTGGTGTCGTTGATGCAATGCGTTCTATGACGCTATTGCCTGATGTTATTTTATTAGATGTGATGATGCCGGAGAAAGACGGCTTCACAGCCGCGCAAGAAATTCGAGAGGCGTTTCCAAATCATCACATTGCCATCATCTTTTTGACTGTACTGGATGATCACGATTCATTTGAGCGCTGCTTAGCACTCGGTGATGATTTCGTTTTGAAGCCGGTGGAGAGAAGTGTATTACTAGCAAAAGTTCAAGCGCACTTTCGCATTGTGAGAATGCATAACGAAGTGATTACGCAGCGCGATGAACTGAGTCAGTTTCATGAACAAGTTCGCTATGATTACGCGATGGCTGAATCAATCTTCTCCAATCTAAAAGAAGAGATGAGCTCTCAGGTCAAACACATTTTTGGTATCGATTATATTTCTACACCATCAACCATTTTTAACGGTGACCTCATCGTGGTCGCTAATCGCCCTCATGGTGGTGTATATGTCATGATAGCGGATGCCACAGGTCATGGATTGCCAGCCGCTATCTCTGCCATTCCTGCAACCCGTGCTTTTTTTTCAATGGCGTTAAAAGGTCTCTCTCTCGGTGAAATAGTGACAGAGATGAATGAGGTCTTAGGGCGTTTTCTTCCAAGTGGCATGATGTTAGCAGCAAGTATTTTTGAGGTACGGGCGAATGGCTTTGAAGTGTCGTGGTGGGGAGGTGGTTTACCCGACGGCTATATCCTCGATGAAGATGGAAAGATTTTGCGTCGCTTGGTTTCAAAACATATGCCGCTAGGTGTGTTATCGACGAATGAATTTGAAACTAATCTTGTTCATCTCAAACTCGAACCGAATCAAAAGATCGTTGCCTATACCGATGGCGTGACTGAAGCGAGCAATGAAAAAGGCGATTTGTTTGGTCAAGACCGTCTTGAGTCTGCGCTGCAAAGAGGCGACAGTGCCATCCCTAAACTTTATGAATCTGTCCGTCAGTTTTCTCATCGCATTACTGATGATGATTTATCGATCCTATCAATGACCTTTCCAATCTCGACGAATCGGGGAACTGAGAACGTGATTCGACCGCACTCCATCAGTCATGCATCTACCCAATCTACCTTACGCTTTTCCGCCGAGGTGATTAAGAGCGTCAGTTTGATGAATGATGTTAGACGTTACTTAATGGGGTTGATCAGCGATGGCTCTCATCTTGATCTTGTTTGCTCGGTACTGTCAGAGTTATTGTCCAATGCTATTGATCATGGCTTGCTAAAAATGGATTCAAGTATCAAAGAGCAACCGGACGGATTCTTTCTGTTTTATCAGCTGCGAGAGGATAAGTTGGCCGAGTTAGAGCCCGACGCGTGGATTAGACTAGATATTGATTTAGATCCTGAGAAGAGCCAATTACTGATGATGATCGAGCACAACGGTGAAGGATTTGAATATCAGGCAGTCGATACTTTGAGTGAGAACACCCTTACATACGGGCGAGGGATTGTGCTGGCATCTGAACTTTGTGAGTCACTCGAATATTCAAAGCAGGGACGAAAAGTAACGGCGCTATATCAATTTAGCTCACCACACAGTTTTCCTCGTAGCCACTAATGCTATTGGTGAGGAAATGAGGTACCAATTTACACTGTAAAATGAGATTGCAGATGACGAGACAAGATTTGTCTCGTCATCAATTTTTGTTACCGCATCAATTTTTGATTCTAGTGTGCATAGCTGCACATCTAGTTATAAATACCAATGCTGTAAGCAGACTAGATTCGATCAGTAAACGTTCGGCTAATCACGTCTTGTTGCTGTTCACGAGTCAGTGAGTTGAATCGAACCGCATAGCCAGAAACACGAATAGTCAGTTGAGGGTATTTATCAGGGTTCTCAACCGCATCCAGTAACATCTCGCGATTTAACACATTGACGTTTAGGTGTTGCCCGCCTTCAATGTTATTGATTCCCTCGTTGGCTTCATGATGGAAGTAACCATCCATCAGTGCTGCCAGGTTTACTTTTTGACTCAACTCATTTTTGCCCAGTGCGTTTGGTACGATAGAGAAGGTATAAGAGATACCATCTTTGGCGTAAGCAAAAGGCAATTTAGCCACCGAAGCAAGAGAAGCTACCGCGCCTTTTTCATCTCGTCCATGCATCGGGTTAGCGCCTGGACCGAATGGCATGCCTGCACGGCGTCCATCAGGGGTATTCCCCGTCTTTTTGCCGTACACCACATTTGATGTGATGGTCAAAATAGATTGGGTAGGTTCTGCCTCTCGGTAGGTGTGTTTTTGTTGAATCTTTTTCATAAAGCGTTCAACCAGATCGCAGGCGATATCATCCACGCGAGAATCATTATTACCAAATTTTGGATAGTCACCTTCGATGTCAAAATCGATTGCGATGCCTTGTTCATTACGAATTGTCGTGACTTTGGCGTATTTGATTGCAGCTAGTGAATCGGCGACAACCGATAATCCAGCAATGCCACAAGCCATAGTACGGTGAACGTCGCGGTCCATTAATGCCATCAACGATGCTTCATAGCTGTAGCGGTCATGTGAGTAATGGATAATATTCAATGCTGTCACATACTGAGTGGCCAACCAATCTAACATCTCATCAAAGCGAGGCATGATGCGTTCATAATCCAATACTTCATCGTCGATGAGTGAAACTTGTGGGCCGACTTGGGTATTGGATTTTTCGTCGATACCGCCATTGATTGTATAAAGTAGTGCTTTGGCAAGGTTTGCACGAGCACCGAAAAACTGCATGTGTTTGCCAACGACTTGAGGGCTAACACAACAGGCGATGGCGTAATCATCATTATCGAAGTCCGGGCGCATTAAGTCATCATTTTCGTACTGTACCGAAGAGGTATCGATAGAGACTTTCGCAGCATATTGTTTGAAAGCTTGCGGCAATTGCTCAGACCATAGAATGGTCATATTCGGCTCGGGTGCTGGCCCCATCGTATGCAGGGTATGCAAGTAACGGAATGTGGTTTTGCTTACTAGAGTTCGGCCATCGACCCCCATACCGGCCATTGCTTCTGTGGCCCAGATTGGGTCGCCGGAAAACAGTGAATCGTATTCTGGTGTCCGTAAAAAACGAACCATACGTAGTTTCATGATGAAGTGATCAATCAACTCTTGCGCTTTTTTCTCATCGATTAGGCCTAGTTCGATATCGCGTTCAATATAAATATCAAGGAAGGTCGATGTGCGACCGAGAGACATCGCTGCGCCATTTTGAGACTTAACGGCAGCTAGGTAGCCAAAGTAGGTGAATTGAATCGCTTGTTGCGCTGTACGCGCAGGTGACGACATATCAATCCCGTACTTTAAACCCATCTGACGAATGTCTTCTAATGCACGAATTTGGTCAGTAATTTCTTCACGCAGGCGCAGGGTCTTTTCAAGATCGTGCCCGTTTTCTAGTTGTGCTTGAGTTGAATCCAGTTGCGATTTTTTATCGGCCTTAAGGAAGTTGATGCCATAAAGTGCAAGGCGGCGATAGTCGCCAATGATACGGCCACGGCCATACGCATCGGGTAGGCCTGTAATGATGCCAGATTTACGACAAGCTTTAATCTCTTTGGTATAAAGATCGAATGCCGCTTGGTTGTGGGTTTTGCGATATTCAGTAAATGTCTTTTCGATGGTGGGATCAAGCTCGCGGCCATAGACTTCGCATGATGTTTTCACCATGCGAATGCCGCCATTGGCGATAATGCCGCGTTTTAACGGTTTGTCAGTTTGGAGGCCTACGATGGTTTCGAGGCTTTGATCAATGTAACCAGCGCCATGAGAGATGATGGTTGAAACGACGTCGGTATCGAAGTCAACAGGAGCGTGAGTGCGGCTTTCTAGTTTAATGCCTTCTAGTACTTGCTCCCATAATTGCAGTGTTGAATCACTTGCTTCGGCAAGAAACGATTCGTCACCTTCATAAGGGGTATAGTTTTTCTGAATGAAATCACGCGTATTAACATCGGTCTGCCAATCACCGGCTGTAAAACCGTGCCAAGCTTCTATCATATCTGTCGTTGGGATAGTCATATGACCTCCTAAAGTATTGACAATTATTGAGTATCGATTAGTTGATCGAACTGTTGTTCGTTTAAAATCATCATAGGCGGCTAAAGTTGTGAGTAAAGTGCATTGTTTTTATAAATTACATGCATATAGTGCATATATCTATTAATCAATAATTTATTAATGAAATTAGCGAGCGTTAAGGCAAATAAAATCGATATCATTTTCGAGGGGTGGTTCATTTGGTGTTGAAATAAATAATGAACCACTGCATTATGAGCTAATACACTAAATGAGCCTGTCGTTCTTACCCATTATGGAGAGGTTATGGCCAGTTATATCTACACGCGTTTCTCACCCAAAAATCGTGCATATCAAGATCAACTTGAGCAATTAACCCTGTTTGCACCAAATGCTGTGCATATTGAGGACAGAGTTCATGGTTTCGTTGCTCCCCTTGAAAGGGCCGAGTTCAGTGCTTTAGCGACCCGTCTTAATTCTGGCGACACACTGATTATTTGGTGGTTAACGGTTTTTGGTCGTGATTTTAGTCAAGCGTCAAGCACGGTGACTCAGCTTCTTGAGCAAGGGGTAACAATCAAACTGCTTTGCGAGCCACTCTGTTTTGAACCCAATTCGGAACAAAGTCGAACCTTACTCTCGCTGCTTTCAGGTTATGACAAGGTACAAACTCAGCATCGATTGTTTGCTGCCGAACAAGGAAGACAGGCGATCAAGGACAAGCCAGAGTTATGGCAGCAGAAATTTCGCGGTCGCCCCGCGGATAAAGAGAAGCATAAGTGCATTGCAATGCAACTGTTACAGGGTCACTCAATTAGGCGTGTTGCGGCGATTTGTGGTGTGAGTGAATCAACGGTCAAACGAGTCAAAGCCAAATTACACCAATTTGATGCTGAAGGGAGTTTGACAAGCCGTGGTAATAATCCATGGACGGATGGTGATAGCAAATGAGTAAACCTTTTGCGTTTAAATCTATTTTATTAGCGTGTTTGATCATTAGCATTGGCCAGCTCAGTATGGGGTTGGTTTTTCCGTCATTGCCGTGGATTGCAAAAGACTTTTCCGTTTCCCTCGAACAAGCCCAATTACTGGTCAGTATCTATTTGTTGGGGTTTGGACCTTCACAATTTCTTTATGGTCCAATTTCAGATGCGCTTGGGCGGAAGAAGGTGCTGCTGACCGGTTTGCTTATCGCAATGTTGGGTCTACTGATGATCATTTTCTTTAGCCAAACCTTTACCGGTATGGTCGCTGGACGTTTTCTACAAGGATTAGGCACGGGTTGCTGTGCGGTGCTGGCAAGGGCGTCAACTCGTGATCGATTTAATGGGCCGGATCTCCCTATCGCCATGTCTTATATTGCGATGGCGGCGTCGATCACACCTTTATTTGCTCCGGTCATCGGCGGTTTTATTAACTTCCATTTTGGTTGGAGCATGGTGTTCATTTCTTTGCTTGGCTATGTTGCCATCGCTTGGATTATTATTGCGATTCGCTTTAAGGAGACAGTAACAGAACGCTCAAAAGTCCCTTCACCAAAGAAAATGCTACTGCAATATCGTGACTTGCTCCGATCGCGCTATTTCGTCAGTTTTGCCAGTATCAGTTGGCTTAATTTTAGCTTGATGATCACCACGGTGTCAGTGATGCCATTTATCATGCAAAACCAAATAGGTATGACGTCTGATGAATATGCAATGTGGGCGATCATTCCAGCGCTTGGCATGCTAGCAGGTACGAGTATTTGCAATCGTGTACGCCCATTGATTGGCAGTAAAAAGATGCTGTTGTGCACACCAGTGCTGCATCTAAGTGCGGCAATTTGGCTATTTGTGTGCCCATTAGAGCCGCTCTACTTAATGCTGGGTCAGTTACTGATGATTTTGGGTAATGGTATTGCCTTACCGTGTGCCCAAGCGATGGTGATGCAACCTTTTAAACGTCATGCGGGGGCCGCTGCAGCGATGTCTGGAGGTGGGCAGATGGTGGTCTCTTCCGTTGTGAGTATGTTGCTGGTTCAAGTCGGTTTGAGCCAAGCGTGGCATTTGTCGTTGGTGATTATTCTGTTTGCTGTCATTACCTTGGCTAACATCATCCGTGGGTTCAATAGCCCGGAGCCAAAAATGAGTTAGATTTTTCAGTCTAACGGCTATCACACATTGTCTGAGATGCGCCTGATCATGCACTCGTTCGAGAAATCGTTCGAGTGCATTTTTTTTATCTATCGAGTGCCTTGTTTATCGATTCAAAGTGGTCAGCAGTACAAAAAATGGCCCAAACTGCAATGCAGCCAACGAATTGTGATTTTTGTTGGCGATAAAATCATCAACCTATCTTATATTTTTCAAAGATGGCGGAGGGCCCATCAATGAATCTCAGATTCCACCACATAGGATGTAAGGAATGCAATTAGGGAACGAAGCGCTAGTTTTAGCAGCAGTTGGGGTTGTAGGCTTAGGCTGTCAGTGGCTTGCATGGCGGTTACGTTTACCGGCCATTTTATTTTTGCTGTTGGCGGGCATTGTGGTAGGCCCTATTTTTGGTCTGTTTGATCCAGATGCGGTATTGGGCAACTTGCTCTTTCCACTCATCTCTTTAGCGGTTGCGGTGATCTTATTTGAAGGTAGCTTGACGCTTAATTTTAAACAAATCAAAGCGGTTAGCGGTTCGGTTTGGAGTATTGTTTCGATTGGTGCGTTAGTCTCTTGGCTGTTAACTAGTGCCGCGACCCACTATCTGCTTGGTTTTGATTGGCAATTGGCCATTCTGTTTGCCAGTCTTACGGTAGTGACGGGACCTACAGTGATTGTGCCCCTGCTAAGAACGGTGCGTCCTAATGCCAAATTGGCCAATATTTTACGTTGGGAAGGCATTCTTATTGATCCCATCGGCGCGTTGTTTGTGGTGATGGTGTATGAATTCATTGTTTCTCATAGCGCGATTAACAGTGTGGAAGTTTTTGTCACCCTAATTGCCGTTGGGGTGGGGTTTGGTATTGCATCTGGTGCCGCGGTTGCCACTGCCCTGCGCAGAGTGTGGCTTCCAGAGTATTTGCAACCCTTTGCGGTGCTAATGGTGGTATTGGGCGTGTTTGCGATTTCTAATCATATCGAATCGGAAGCGGGTCTCTTGACGGTTACGGTAATGGGCATGTGGTTGGCGAATGCAAAAGGCATCAACTTACAGCAGATCCTACACTTCAAAGAACATCTGACGATCCTATTAATCACCGGTTTGTTTATCTTCCTCGCGGCTCGGATTCAATTAGATGATTTTGCCGCGCTAGGCGGCGCTTCAGTGCTGTTGTTTGTCTTCATGCAATTGGTATCTCGCCCTGTGTCTATTTTCCTCTCTACAGCGCGTAGCGGACTCTCCCTGCGAGATAAACTTTTTCTTTCATGGGTGGCGCCACGCGGTATCGTTGCTGCTTCAATTTCGTCTTTATTCGCTATAAAACTGCTCGAATACGGGGTAAGTGAAGCTGTGTTGTTAGTGCCGTTAACCTTTATGGTCATTATCGGTACCGTCGTACTACAAAGCGCGACGGCACGACCAATGGCATTGGCGTTAGGCGTTGCGGAGGCGCAACCTCGCGGCTTTTTGTTGATTGGGGCGAATAGAGTCGCTCAAGAAATTGGCCAAGCGCTTGCACGCTATGATCGACGTGTACTGCTTACCGATTCAAATTGGGACTATATCAGTCAGGTCCGGATGCTAGGGTTAGATAGTTACTACGGTAATCCGATTTCGAGTCATGCAGAGGATAATCTTAATTTGATTGGTATTGGTCAAGTGGTCGCACTGACCTCTGATCAACATTTTAATACCATGGCTTGTATGCAGTTTGTCGCCGATTTTGGTGAAGATAAAGTGCACTGTTTACAGAAAACGATCCGCAATGAAAAGTCCACCAACGATAAGCACAAGGTTTCAGCTCAATATCATGGGAAAGTATTAATGGGCGGGCATGTGAGTTATAGCCAACTCGCCAGTTTATTGAGTCAAGGAGCTGAAGTTCGTCATACTAAGTTGAGTGAGAGCTTTGGTTATGCTGACTATCTCGAATTTCATAAACATAATTTTGTTCAACCGCTCTTTTACGTTGCTGAGAATGATCAGATCCATTTTTGCGATGATCCTGAACACTTCTTGCCAGCGAGTGGGAGTACGGTTATCGCTTTGATCCGCGAAAGTGAAACGATCAGAGATCAAGAACAGCGCGATCCAACATGTTCTTTGTGAGTCTTTAGCGTGGATCTTCCGTTTTAGCGGATGGAAAGTAAGTGACTTTTCTCTGATGTTACTGATGATCCTATAAATATGGCGGTGATTTCGTATAGTCTCACCGCCATACCTCAATCAGTCTATTTCCCCTTTTACCTGTCGAGTTGTGAGTGATTTTTCATAAAATCGAGCAAAGTGCACACACTCTTTGCTTTGAATTTGCGCGCTTGTTGTATCTGTCGCCACAATTAGCGATGAGGTATTGGGTTGCTGTTGGTTAATAGAGCACCGTTCTGGCCTCTAATCGTTGTTGGTTAAGCGTTCGAGCATAGAATACCAACAGGCGAAAAAGATCATTTCAATTTGATCTTGTGGAGTGTCTTTGCTGAATTGCGGCGGTAGATCTTTTCTTTGCGGTACGAACTCCGCACGACAAATTGAGGATTACCTAAAAGGGCCGCTTTTCTCGGCTTGAATCATTTTCTTCACTCCGTTTTAAGCTCATGGGTACGAAGCGGATTCCATTGAACTCAGCTTCTGTAGCTGTGACCTCAAAACCTTGGGATTGATAGAAATCCACCGTGTTTACGGAAGAGCGCAGTGTGATGGTCTTAGCCGATGTTGAATTAAGGAGTTGCGCGAGTAATTATTGAGCAGTGGCAGTACATAACTGTTAGAGACAGTTGTAATCAGTTGTTTTACTGTGAAGAGATCCTTTCTTGTGACTCGATGAAATTCTATTTCATTGGTACTCATCTTAGTTGGCTGTTATTGCATATGCTGCTTTTAACCTAAATGAAAGCACGCTATTAAGGCAAGCCTAGTAGGCAATCGGGTGATTATCTTGTCCTGTTGCCAGCCTATCTTCTGCCAAAATGTTTGTTGTTAGAGAGTACCCTAGACAACCGGTTTACAGTGTAAACACGAAGCGAAGTGATCGGACTCAATGTGTGCTTTTGGGTATTAATATTCTCGCCACCGAACAAATGACGACTTTATTGATATTAACGTGTTTGTCTCTTCATATAAACGCATCTTACCTGTTGATATAAAAGGAATGAAAGAACATTATTGTGTGGTATTTGATGATGTAAAACACCATTGAAAGGAAGGGATATGAACTTAGATAAAGCCAAAAAGCGCATTGCTAAACAAGTAAATAAAGGCTTCAAAGGTTATCCGCAAATTACGTTGGCTTATTACGGCCAAAATGAGGAGTGCGCGACGGAAGTTGAGATCCAATTTATCCAAGCTGAAGGTGATGCACCACAAGAACAGCGTTTTTGTAGTGAAACGGACGTCAGAGAAAGTGAGTTAATTCAGACCACCTTATTAAAAATCATTGAAAGAGCCAACGTAAACTCGGTTATTGAAGTGGCAGGCGTCGCTATTCGTTAACTGGCGAGTGATATTCGCTTATTTAAAAAGAACAAAACCTGCTATGAAGTTTAAATTTATGCTGTGCGCATTGCTATTGCCCCTTAGTCTTCACGCGGCGGAAAATCGTTGTGGCTGGGTGCTAAATCCAACCCCACATAATGTCTGGTTACACGACCGTGATGGCACTTGGACAATCTCTATGATGGGTGATTACCTAGAAGAAACCCCGTCGCTATATCGGTTTTCTGAAGCCTTTGCAGATGAAAGCCAAGTGGTGAGAAATAATGGTGTTTATGGTTATGCTTGCGCTTGTATGAAGGTGGATGTTGATAAAGAGCGTGAACGTATCACCAAGATCTACCAAGTGAACCAGTTAAGTCTAAAACGTTGTCAAGATGACCGTGCCATCGCGGATTATG
Organism: Vibrio ichthyoenteri ATCC 700023; assembly: GCF_000222605.1. Classification (GTDB taxonomy): domain Bacteria; phylum Pseudomonadota; class Gammaproteobacteria; order Enterobacterales; family Vibrionaceae; genus Vibrio; species Vibrio ichthyoenteri. The sequence goes on from NZ_AFWF01000046.1 coordinate 24,379, forward strand.
TCTTGGATTAAGCGGGTTATGTTATGGACTGACAGATCGCGATGTAATCGTGCTGATAAATAAGGATCGAGTACCGTAATGAAGAAGATAGCGATTGCGTTCGCGCTTTTTTTTAGTGCATTTTCGTATGCTGATGTATTAGAAACCAAAAACTACACCATCTCTATCGAGATCAACTGTGATCAAGGGGAGATGCTGTGTAACGATGTCTCTTACCTTGGTGTTTCAAAAAAATCGCAAAATCAGATCCAACTGAAAGGGAAAACCGTGCATACCATCTGTGCCGATGGCGTAACACCTTGTACCTTCTTAGGTTATCTATTCCAAAATGGCGCGGTGGAATATTTTGTGAGTGTTCATGGTGACTTGAGAGTCACTAATGCTAATGGTGATACGCTGTTACAAGAGTCCGGTGAGTGGCAATATTAAATGCGAAGCTTGCTGATAACGATGGGCAAAATCTTTTAGGGAATGCAATTGAAAAAAGTGGTGATGTGCCTTTCAGTGGCGCTGTTTAGTATATCGGCATTCTGTGCTGAACCTTCTTCTGATGAGATGGAAGATCCATGTACAGTTGCGGGCGGTGGGGCGATGGCTGGGTATTTATGCGTAGAGCAAAAAATGCAAGTGGCCGATAAAGCGTTGAATACCAGTTACCAACAAGCAATTAAAAGAATTACGGCGGAAGAAGAATGGGCCAACGCAGAGTTAATTGAACCATTTCGAGCAGCCCAAAGAGCGTGGTTAAAATTTCGTGATGCAGAGTGCGAATTTTTCGGTCTTTCTACTGGTGCCGCAGGTGGTTGGAGTGCGGTGCAAATTGAAGAGTGCAAACTGGCAATGACCGAAGAGCGCACGGAATACTTCAATAGTGTATTTCATCTCTAATTGCTATCGCTGTTATTTATCCTTTCTGCGATAAGGGAAATATATATGAAAATTAGTCACTTGGATCATCTGGTTATCACCGTAAGTGATATTCCAACCACGCTTAATTTCTATCAAAAAGTATTGGGCATGACTGTGGTGGAGTTTGGCGGTGGGCGCTTTGCCGTGGCTTTTGGTCAGCAAAAGATTAACTTGCACCAACACGGGCAAGAATTTGAACCGAAGGCTGAGTCTGTGCAAGTGGGCAGCAGCGATTTGTGTTTTATTACCCAAACCAGCTTGATGGATGTGGTTACTCATATTGAACAGCAAGGTGTGGCGATTATCGAAGGGCCAATAGAGCGTACTGGTGCGATGGGCAAGATAGTATCGATTTATATTCGCGATCCGGACGGTAATCTGATTGAGCTCGCTAATTATTTACACCACGGTAAGGACTCGCTTGATGCCAATAATGAGCCGTCGAAATGATCAATTTAAAGTAGTGAATTCATGAATACAGTAATAAAAGTGTGCATGCCACTTGGTTTTGCGTTGCTGCCTTTAACGGCGGTGGCGGAAAGTTTATGTCCGACAACCGAACAAGCGGTCTTTTCGTGTGAGATTGGCACTAAGGCAGTGGCTGCGTGTGTGGCTGAAGATGGCAAGGTGAGTTACCGCTATGGCACGCAAACCAAGCTTGAGTTACAACTCGATGAGCCAGTGTTAAGCACTGGTGGTTGCTCTGGTGGTGGAACATCTCGGCTTCGTTTTGCTAACGGTGATTACAGCTATATCGTTTATGACGTGATGTGTAACGCAGAAAAAATTGGTCCTGCTCAATGGAGTAAAACCGATTATGCCGGTTTGATGGTATTGAAAGGCAATAAGTTACTCGCCAATAAAGAGTGCACTGACTATTCCGCCGGAATCCTTGGGGTTAATACCAGCAAATTACGCCATGTGAAGAAAGAAGAATACAATTATGATTTGCTCTAGCCCTTGGGTGATGTGAGTCATAATTGAAACAGTAACGCGGTAAAAACAGAGTAAAAAGGACGTTGTAATGAGGGCCTGGGCTTTAGGTTTGGTTGTACTGGCTTCATGCCAAGTGGGTGCGGCAGAGACACGCTGTGGTTGGTTTGATAATTCGACCCCGGGCAATATGTCATTATTGGATCGTGACGGTAGCTGGAACATTTCCGTGCAAGGTGGGGAAGCGGTTGATGATGACTCTATGGCCATTGTTAGCCAAGTCACCGAGAACCAAGATGAGTTTGTACGGACTAATCGTAATAATGGTTTTAGCTGCGCCTGTTTAACGGTGGATAGCGATATAGAGAGTTTTACGATTGTAAAAGTCCATCAAGCGAAACAATTGTTGTTAAAGCAATGTTTGGAAGATATCCATATTACCCCACACATCCCGTTACCGTTTAAATAGCGCAACAGCCGCCAAGAGCGATGAACGTTATCGATGATCATCGTTCTTGGCAACAAAGCTCATTTATTCAATCGCTTAGCGAGTTATAGACTGGGCTATTGACAAATTAGCTATTTACAAACATGTGATTGGCTTTGGTCACGCCGCGATCATAGGTGCAAAACGTATCGGTTGCGGCTTCAGTTTTGCTGTGGATCTTGATGTTGGTGATCACTTCCAGTGCGCCTGCGTCATAACACGCTTGTTGAGCGTTTTTTACGATCTCAAGCAAGTGGTTAAGTTCACCTTTCATGGTGGTTTCCATGGCGCCGACTTGATAGGGAACATTAGCGGCTTTGACCACTTCAATCGCTTTATCAACCACTTCAAAGTTATTCCCTTCTTTAAGGCGAGGGATCACTTGAAAAGCGACAAATACATCTTTGACGATAGGGTTTTGAACTGACATGTTTCTTTATCTCACCTAGATTATTTGATGGTTACTTTGGTGATCGTAATGGTATCAAGCGGCACATCATCGTGGCCTTTCTTGGTGCCAGTGAGAACTTTGCCAATGTTATTCACAACGTCCATCCCTGCAGATACTTTACCAAATACCGCATAACCCCAACCTTGATTGGTGGTTCCGGTATGATCAAGAAAATCATTGTCATCTAAGTTAATGAAAAACTGGGCTGTAGCTGAATGCGGAGCATCAGTGCGAGCCATCGCAATCGAACCGATAGTGTTTTTTAGGCCGCGATTTGCTTCATTTACGATAGGATCACGGGTCTCTTTTTCACGCATATCTTCAGTATGGCCGCCGCCTTGGATCATAAAGCCATCGATAACACGGTGGAAAATCGTGCCTTCATAAAAACCATCTTCACAGTATTTTAGAAAGTTTTTTGAACTAACAGGGGCTCTCTCCATGTTTAATTCAATCTCAATATCACCAAAATTAGTGGTAAAAACAATCATGTATCGGCTCTTATAGTGTTGGGATAAATAATATCAATCTTAATCAATTCTTGTTGATTACGGATGCCGAATCTCTTCGTGATCAAGATTGGTATGGGCAGTTTTTGAAGTATACGCATTATCGCGTTGAGATACTCGTACTGCGTGGTGATTCACACATAGTTGGTGAGCGAGTAACTTAATCAAAAAGGTGTGATAACACCAATACATTGTTAAAATTCAAATCATTAAAAATTCTTGTTGAGGTGATAAGTGACTAAAGTGATTGATAAATTAGCATGGTTCCATGTGCGAGATGGCAAGGTGCTTGCGGTGCGTTCACGAGGTAAAGAGTTGTTTTATCTGCCCGGTGGAAAACGCGAACAAGGCGAAAGCGATGAGCAAGCGTTGATCAGAGAGATTAAAGAAGAATTGGCAGTCGAACTGCATCCAAGCAGTATCAAATACGCTGAAACGTTTACCGCTCAAGCCGATGGCAAAGCGGAAGGGGTATCGGTTCAGCTTACTTGTTATTTTGCCGATTTTAGCGGTGAAATGAGCCCAGAAGCGGAAATTGAAGAACTTAAGTTTGTCGCAATGGAAGACAAATCGGTTTGCTCATTGGCTCTTTTAGTGGCAATGGATTGGCTTAAAGCACAGCAATTCATTAATTAATATTGATAGAGTGAATGTAAATCCACAGTGGTTTGGTTAGACGTAAAATCAGTAACGACAACCAATAAATCAAATAGAGAGGAATGATGCATGTTGTGTGCTTGCTACCGAATCAGTCAATGGGCGGGGATGATCTCATTGGCTGCGGCTTTGTCCTGTATCAGTGTTAATGCTATCGCAGGATGCGATGAGATAAGCACTCAGTGCTTGGTTATCGTACAGGGAGTAGAAAGCACAGAGGCTTGTGAGATCACGACGTGTGCCAACACTAGTGAATATATTACTCAGTGGAAGCTAGCAAATGGAGGTGCGGCTTCTGAGCACTCAGATAGCCAATCCAACCTTATTAAGGTCAATGATCAAGTGGGCATACTCTTGCCGTCGAGTATTTTGAAACCCAGTTTAACGTGTTACGCATCACAGGATGGGCAGATCGTTTATTGTGCCAAGGATGCGTGGTTGTAGCGGCAGCTTTTCCGCATCTAACGGTTTTGCATCAGCGGTAAAAATGCGTTTGCGCAAACAATTCACCTCAAGCTCTAGCTATCTTTTTGTAATTGAATACTATTGTGGCCTCATTAAAGAATGCCCGTATGAGTGATTTTAGAATCATGAAGAAACCTATAGCAATGATTGTGGCTTCGATGTTCTCTTTAACCAGTGTTTTTGCGGTGGCTCAGACCAGTGAGGTGCCCGTCGCTGCAAATTCCGATGACGTCGTTAGCCAGTGCGAATTTTCTCCTGCCGCATGCGATGCGATGGCGCGGTACGATATCGCTGATAAAAAGCTCAATCATGTCTATCAGAACATTATAAGTAAAATTGAATCCAATCAATTTGACGGCTATTTGGTGGCTAAAGGTGAGATTAAAACGTCGTTAGTGGCCGCTCAGCGAACTTGGCTCAAATATCGGGATGTTCATTGTGAAGCTTATTACACCTTATTTAGCGGAGGGACATCGAAAAATATTGATCGTATGACTTGCCTTACTGAGATGACTGAGCAACGTATTTTGGTGCTGCAACAGCTTTACCTCTAAGCTCCCTCTCTCCCCTAAAGACAAAAAATTGCCTTTTCGATCGTTGCCTTTTCGATCATTGTTACTCATTTAGGAAACCGGATAAATGAACAAGTGTTGTACTGTTATCTCCCTGTTGTTAGCCAGTGGTTTTACATCGTTTTGTTACGCGCAATCAACTCCGGTTGTATTCGAATTTTCGCCAATTAGAAGCGAACAATACCAAGCTTTAGTTAAAAATAAAGCGGTATACGCTCATCCGAAACTGGTTGAAATAAAAGATTCGAAGAGTGCTTATGCAATGCTCGGCAAGCGCATCAATATTACCCAAGAGCCTGTGGAGAACGCAGATTGGATTCGAGAAACTCTGAATATTTACAACACGAAAGGTGAGAGCATCTATCAGCTTGAAGACTTTGAAACTTGTGGTTTTGAAGCTTTCTATCCGCAAGAGCAGTTACTTTCTTTTGTTTGTGGTCATGAATCTGATTGGCTGGTTTCAACTCTTACGGGTGAAGAGATAGACGAAAACCCACAAGATCGTGAGACTTCGCCTGATGGTCGTCATCGCATCAGTGGTTACTATAACGGTCAAGAATCAAGGGCGTTTTTACAGAGCTATGAAGAAGGTCAATGGCGTACGCCGGAAGTGACGATTCGCTTATCACCAACCGTTGAACTAAAGCCTGAACAAGAACCTTATCGTCAAGAATGGTTGTTTGCTTTAATGGGAGAAAAGCACTGGCTTAGCAATGATCATTGGATTTTTTATAGCCACAGCTACAACCAACATTTTGATATGCGTATGGTTGATACACAGCATGATTAGTCGTGGTTTGATTGCCGTGAAAAAGGTGTTTGTAGTAGGGCTAATCTCTTTATCGGCGTTCGCAGCAAGTTCCTCAGCTTTCGCCGAGACGTTGTTTTATTGCCAGACTCAAAGTGGTAAACAGGTCGAAGTGCAGGATTTTGGCACTATTATCCATTATCGATTTGGTGAAAAGCTGGTGGAAGCAGAATTGCAACTGACGGTTTCTCGTGATTTAGCGTCGACCCACCAATGGATTGGAGCGGGATCAAACGAGTATTACTCTGTTTCAATCCCCAATCCATCAGCTCAGAAATCGATTGTTTATCGGGTATTTACGTCACGAGAGCGCAAGCCTGATGGCAAAACGGAATCGGGGATTGATGTGCTTTCTCAGGGTAAAATAATGGCGACGATTTTGTGCCAGAATGAGAGTGTTTACGAGCAATTAATCGGTGTCGATCTGCCAGCGGAATAACCGCGCATAATAAACGAGAAAAGGGCGCGACTGGATAATTCAATCGCGCCCTTTTTTGTTATGTTTGGTGAACGTTTATTCTTCGTAGTGAGTCACAATACACGCTTGTGCTAACTGTTGATACTCTACCTGCATAGTCATTAGAAACTCATCCGCATCGGTAAATTTCTCAATCGGTGCTCCAAGTACTACATCACAGTTAAAGGGAACAAACATCGCCGTGCCTTTGGGTAGCGCTCGGCCCAATCCGCGCATTACTACCGGGATCACTGGGCAGTTTTGATGTTCCTCTACCAAGTGATATATCCCTTTCTTTAAACCGCTCATGGTTTCAGGTTCACCGCGGCTACCTTCCGGAAAGATAATCAAAATATCGCCTTGATTGAGCGCTTTATGGCACTCATCAAACACCGCATGACGATCACTTTTACTTGGTGAGCGATGGATGGGAATAATGCCCAGAACATTGAGTGATAACCATGCAGAGACTTTGTTTTTGAGAAAGTAATCGGCCGCCGCCACAGGGCGCACTTTGTGCACCATGCTGATGGGAAACAATGCCAATAGCACTAAGGTATCGAGATGACTGTTGTGATTGGCAGCCACCACCATTGGGCCATTGAGCGGCAGGTTCTGCCGATTAATAATGTTGAGGCCTAAGCCAACAAACACCAATGGCTTTACAAACAGTAAGACGAACAGAATTTTGAATATCTTCATGTCGTGCCCTAGTAGTAAAGATAATAGATGTAATGGAAGAACAACGGCGCGGTAAACATCAGGCTATCAATGCGATCCAAAATACCGCCATGGCCTGGGATAAACTGGCTGGTGTCTTTGATTTGTACGTCGCGTTTGACCGACGAAATCACCAAATCGCCAATAAAACCACTGAAGGCGATGATCATTCCTGCCACTAAACCTTGAACTGAGGTTAATGGCGTTAGGTAAGGTGCCACAAAATAGCTGGTGATGATGATAGTCGCCGCACCACCTATAAAGCCTTCCCATGTTTTATTCGGGCTGACTTTCGGTACGATTTTATGTTTGCCGAAGCTCTTACCCCATACATATTGGCAAACATCATTAAACTGAGTGAAGACCAATAAGAACAGCAGCATGCCCATCGACCCCGCATCAGGGTTCTTGCTTGGTAAGACCAATAGATAGGCCATATGGCTAACACAAAATACCGTCAGCATTAGCGCCCAATGAATGATGCCTGCTGAGCGGATAAAGCCTTTGGTATCACCAATCAGCACCGCTACCATCGGTAGGTATAGGAACATGTAGACCGGGACAAAAATGATGTACATGCCATACCAGCCAGTGGATAACCAGTAGTATTGGAATGGGATAGAAAGGTAAGCCCAGAAGATCACGCGTCGGTCGGTCATGCGGGTGGGCACGATGGAGAGGAACTCTTTTAGCGCCATAAAACTTAAGAAGGCGACAAAGATCAGCGTGTACTGAGTGGGTAGATAAAGCACCACAAAAACGATACCGATCATCCACCACCAAGAGCGAATGCGCAGTTTTAACTCATGGTAATCTTTGTCTGGATGACGGCGCGATAGATAAAGATAAACCAAGGTGCCAATCACTAGTACCAGTGTGATGGCTGCCATCATATGCAGCGAATGGATTGGGATACTAGTCATGTGCTTTCTCGTTCAATGGTTCGCTTAACGGCTCACTGGCGGCGACTGACACGGCTTGTGCTTGCTGTGCTTTGGTATTGAAAATAAACACCAGTCGACGCCAACAGGTAAAGGCGCACCCGAGCACCATGGTTGCCAGAGCGATGTCCATAAGATAAAGCCCTACACTTGGCAGAAAATCAAACCATTGGTTAAATGCCATGATGAGTACTGTCACGGTTAATAGTGCCATGCGATGTTGCTTAGCCATTGGGCCACGAAAATCAGCGGGGCAATCCATACTAATACCCAGAACGCGAATATAGGCAGACAGTACCGCCAGCAGTGCCGCTATCCAAGCCAGTGGCATGGCAAATGCGGAGTAGGCCACCAGACCTGCTGCAACAATCAATAGTGGATCGGCGATGCGATCCGGCACATCGTTAAACAGCTCCCCTGCTGGGGTTTTCTTACCGCCTTCCACCGCGACCATGCCATCGAAAAGATTGCACAGTAAACGCATTTGAATCATGAGAGCGAACAGCACTAACCAAATTGGTGCTGGCCAGAAGTAATAACCAGCCGCAAAAGCGAAGCCAACCGCGGCAAAGACAATACTCATGAGCGAGATTTGGTTAGGGGTGATGTTTTTCTGGCTCAGCCAAACGGCAATGCGTTTGGTGATAGAAATATTGCGCACAGCGAGAGGGCGACGATTAGACTCTTCTTGATGTTCCATGCAGCCAATGTCCTTGAATGAATTTGGTTGCATTATAACGACTCTGCGCCATTAATGAATAATGTAATAACAGTTTGATTCGTAACCATTCAAACTGCGTGTGACCTGTCAAATTCCTTCTATGTTGTCTGCTCCATTTGTGTAAAACAATCAAAATAAGCAATGAATCTTACTTAATTATTGGGCTAATAAATGCATCTCAAGTGTGGCAAGACTGCTGGTGTTCATCAAGAGTCCTATCGCAAGCGTTTGCAAAGCGGGCCTGCTCCACAACATTAAGAAAAACAAGCATTTTACTTTAACAATATGGCGCGAGATGTATATCAAAAGAGTATGATTTATAGCGAGTGAGGTGAACCTTTTATGAGTGTATCCCTCAAACCAGTCGGCTTACTTTACTGTTTTAGTTATGGGTGAGGTGAGTACAAGTTGTTATTGGTTACAGGTTTATGGTGAGTTGCGCGATAAGCCTTTGCTCTAGGAAGTAGATTGATGAAAACGTCGCTTTTTTACCACTGCCCAAAATGTGCCGCAGACGCTGTTCTGTCGGTAAAACATATCGATAAGATTGGCGGAGATGGTTGCTTTAATTGCCATTCCTGCAACGAGGTGTTGCGCTTAAGTGATCAAGGCATGAAAGTGCTAAATGGTCGACGAGCGGAATTAAAAACATTAGCGCCGTATCAGGTTGGCGGCATTCTAATGTTAACGGCTGCCACGGCGATTCATTTTTTTGATGGTATGGCTGCGGACACGTTATTGCTTTGCTATATCATTGCTGTTACCGCCATTTTGAAAGCACATTCCACTTTTTTCCTCGATTCTCACCTTGTGTTTAATGATAAGGCTTAGTGTTTAGCGCGTTGGTCTACTTATTGTCTATAAATTGATTCGAATTGTATGAAGTTCAAAATTGCCGATAAATTCGTCAAATATAAATATCGTGGTCCACTTTTTATCGCGCTACTATGGCCGGCACTGATTTCCGCTGGGTCATTGCTACTTGGCGGAACCATTCCTCTGGAACCTGTTTTCTACGCGTTCTGTTTTTCTTGCTTTGCCGCTTTGCTTAATTTTCGTGGTGGTCATGCCTTTAGAAAGTATGCCGCGCAACATAACGTAGAAATCACCCCTCAAGGGATGATTTCTCATGAACCTGATACCACAGAAACGATGCCATGGGGTAACGTAAAAAACGTTATCGTCAAAGGTTCTGCGCAAAGGATCAAATCGTTAAAATTACTCACTAATAATGGTGCGAGTGCCGATCTATCTCGATACGCAGATCTGGAGTTGCTATGCACAGAGTTAGAAAAATACGTCGCCGCCGAACAATGGCAATATCGTGGATACAAAAAATGAATAAGGTTGGATTAATCAGTTACTGGCTTGTTTGCCTATATGTTATTTCGCAACTGGCGTTGATGAATGAATGGCTCATCTTTGTTGATCTATTGTCATTGACCACGGTTTTAGCTCCGACTATTGCAGCCTGGTTTGTCAGGAATAATTGCTCAGCAAGTGACCGCGTAACTTTATGTGTTAAGGTTTGCTGGTTCAGTGGTGGCTTGATGTTCGTTTATGGCCTGATTTCACTGCTGAGTAACTTCCACAATGATGCCATTGCAATGGCTGCGGGCTTGGGCGTTGCGCTGATCCCTATTATTTACGCCATGGTGATAAGTTTACTGCTGGCGCCATTCACGTTCCATTCTTGTCATTCTGTGGCGGGTAAACAGGTCGATTAAGGAAAATTGATGTCTGAATCTCAGGGGATAATAGAATTTCTCGCTATGTCAGGTCTCTTGCATATCTTGGCGATTCTTGTGCTGTTGGTTGTTATTGTCATTGTTGTGGTCATCGCCATTTATGTGTCGTCAAAATCCAGTAGTAAAAGAGAGATAGTCACGGATGGAGGTGTTAAGCAGAAGGTGATTGAGACGAATTCTATTAAAGGCCAAGAGTTCATGAGATTGGCTAGCTACTATGACCCTAAGTTGCCACAACGAGCGTGTGTGAGTTGTGCCTGTACGATTAGAAAGGGTAAAGCCGTCTGTGCTCAATGTGGCGCTTTATCTGTCGCGCAGCGCTCATCATGAATAAATTTCTATCGCTAGCGCTGTTTATATTTTCTTGTGCCAGCCAAGCCAATGAGTTTGTCGAAAAGCCGATTGAGCATTTTCAGCCGTTAGCCGAATTTGCGAGTGTTGCTGATTATGAACGGCCAATTGCTGAGTACGTACAAACTTGCTTAGACAATAGCTTTGGCGGTTCACTGTCACTACGCTGTTTCGTGGCTGATGAGTTGTGGGATAAAGAGCTTAATTATTACTACCGATTACTTTATCGAAGTTTAGATTCAGAGGGTAAGGCGGAACTTAAAACCAGTCAGTTAGCTTGGTTAGCCTCACGCGATCAAAGTATCGAATTTAATCGTCATCTTATCGGTCAGCAATACCCGCAGGCGGGATCTATGTATGTCGCAATTCGTGCACAGGTCGCATCTGATCTATTGGCTCCGCTGATTAAGCAACGAGCCTTGTTACTCAAGCAATGGTTAGAAATATTAGAACAGCAGCCTTTCGAGCCGCTGTGACGTCATGGATATAATCAATTAAGTAGAGAATATGAAACCTTTTATCCCTCTGATCACTTTTCTTTTTGGATATGTGAGTACCCCCTTACTTGCAAATGACGTGATGACGGACACTCGTTGCTTTTCATCACCCAACGGTAAGATCAATCTTGAGCTAAAAACCTATCTTGATCGAGACATCGGTTGGGTGGGGGGACAAGTACGCTATAAGCAATCTGAAAGTCATATTCCATTGGTATACCAAGGAGAAGAGACGATCAATGAAGTTCCGGATAGGCCGTGGGAGTTCAAACATACTTGGTTGGAAATCGTCGACGGTAAAATCAATGGACGCTATGAGTTCCATAGCCAAGGCGCGGTGGTGTGGAATCTACATTACATCCATAACAGTGGTCGAAATGTCGATCTTTCTAGTCAGTCTTACAACCTTGATGATAACGGCCAGTGCATTTGGAACCGTAACTAGCAAGCAATGAGCAAAGCGCCGTGATATGAATAATAACAATCGCCATTGAGTAGGTTAGGTTTTGAAAAATATAATAAAGTCACTTTTTAGTCGTTCAGCCGCCGTGAACGAAAATAGCCTAGAAGTTGGGCACCACATGCTGGAAAATAAAGAAATAGAGCTGCAATATCGTATTCAATCTCAGCGTTTGTATTACGGCGGAACTACGCAATTGCAAATCGTTAAGCAGGACGGCCTTAATAGCGACCTACATAGTCAATTTGAACTGCAAGGCTGTCAACGAGAGGTGGTCTTAACGCAATGGCTGGATAGTCGCCATTTCGTGGCGGTTGATGATACGGGGCGAGTGTATATTGCTGCGATTAACGCGCCAGGTAAATTCACGCTAGCACCGATATTTTCATTTGAGGTTTATCCCACCAAAGACGTTTGTTTGCAGGACGGTAAATTGTACTTAGTGGGCGCAAAGAAGATCGGGCGTCGTCGAGATAGCCTCCTATTCTCTATTGATCTTAGTATCGCGCTAACACAAACATCGGTAGAGCATTTGAGTGCAGCTCATTTCACCCTTGAGCACTATGAAGTACCTTTCCGCTTTGTTGATGGCAGCATGGTGAATGTTGGTCATGATGAATTTGTTTTCTATCAATTGGGTAAAAAGCGCACTCATCAACTGGTCAGTTACAATCCAGAGAGTGGTATTGTGGAAACCTATCCGTTAGAAGGTAAACCAGCTCCAGATGAGACGCCTATTCGCCATATTTTCTTCCAAGATAAAAAGCATGCTACGTTGATATTAGCCAATGCGGAAACCGTAACGTTAGCCAAAGGTGCTGATGGCGAAGCTAATGACGCTGGGCCATGCTTTGATTTTTCGGTGCAATTAATCGATTTCAAGCAGAAGAAAACCGTGTGGAATCGCGTTGTACGCTCATTGAGCGCTGAACAAATTTGTGATGAATATGATCGAGAAGAATTGGTTGATTCATTAACTGCAATTGCAGGCGGAGATGCTAGTTCAAGCCATCATGATGGGCTACAAACCTTTATTGAGTGTTTAACTTCGGCTACGCTAGCAGAAGATGGCCAGAGTATTTGGCTTGGCTGGCAAGATAATAAAATTCAACAGTTCTCGCTCATTGGAGAATGCTTAACACCGCTCTATTCGTTGACGCGCGCAGGCAGTGAACGTGGTTTAAGCCTATTTGAGCATGAACCAGTGGTGATCCAAGGTCAAATCGACCAACATTTGATGATTGCCGTTGGTATGGAAGACGATGAGTTTATCTGGCAATGCGATCTTGCTCAGGCGGAGCTTGCTAATACCAATACCAATCAACTGCAATGTGCTCAATCACAATTAACACTGACCATACCCAACACGATGGGTTGTATTCCTGCTACAAGTGGTCAGGTCGATGTGCCTTGCCAAGACTTTAATGATGACAATGCGCGTCTAGAGTCGCTGCGAAATCTGCTGGCACTGATGCCATCATGGCAATCTCACTATGAGCAGAACCTGCGGGATAGGCCGTATGCCACATCATTCTATGTCGCGTTTAATGGCCAGCAAACTTGTGATGTTGCGATGAAAAGTGAATATGATGTTTTCCCTTATGCGGCTGGCCACGCAGAGGGCGCGGATCTTATTGCGCAAATTATTGCTCAGTACGCTACTTGGTCATGTGCCGGTGATCTTGTTGGAGCGAAAGGCTATCCCGCATTAGCTGATGCGGTGATGTCTTTGGTCGATAAGCGCCAGTATTTACCCGTAATCGCTGACTATTTCTGTGCGATAGGTAGTCGAGAGCCTGTAAACCCTTATCATATTCATCATACGCTGCCAGTGATTCGAGAGGTGCACGCCGACACGCCCGAGCTAGCGGCTTTTATGGCTAAAGTTCCGTGGCTTTGGAATGATGAAAGTTTTAGCGTGGCCTATGTCGGCGATTACGACGATTAAGCAACGCTTATCGGTTATCAATACAGGGTGCTGGCTTTCAGCACTCTTTTTTTATGTCTGTTATTATTCTTTCCTACCGCTTAATCTGCCGTTAAATCGATAAGGATAATCATTCAAATTAAGTTTCAGTTTGCTGGCTTAGCCGCTTGATTTAAGATGCAAATATTGGCATGCCTTTCATGCCGCCCCATGTTGTATTTATAGGAAGGTGAATGATGAAAAAATATCTTACGGCACTGATGTTAGTGACAGCCCTAACCGGTTGTGATGATGCAAGTAAAGCAATTGAGCAAGCGCAAGATGCCGCTAATGATGCAGTCGATAGCCTTCAAGAAAAAATTGAGTCGGTCGATCTCGAGGCTTTGAATTTGGATCAGTTTGGTGAAGCGGCGGACTCTGCAGAAAAGCTGGCAGAATCAGTGCAAGAAGCGTTGACGGTGGATTTTGCAGATCAGCAAGCATTGACTGATGCGAAAGAGCACATCGCCAATGCATACGCTTGTCTTGTGGATGTGTCGTCAGAATCGACCGCTGAAAAGCTGATGAACAAAGTAATGGAGACCATCAGTAATCAAGAAGCACAATCGTTGATTGAGCGCAGTATTGATAAGGCTAAAGAAGCACAAGAGTGTGTGATGTAAACACCCTGCGTATTTGCTGCTTCAGCGTTGTTGACTACACTCTCTCACTCTAATCACATAGAGCCCTATGCTCATAGAGATTCGTTTATTTGTCGCCTAGTTGTAGTAGCAACTACTTTGGGTGTTGCATGTAAATGATATTAATTGCTTCAGTGTTGTTGGCGATACTGAAGCTGCCATTACATCCAGATGTTATAGGTAATATCAGCGCATTTTAGCGTCGTTGGCAGGTGGTACATCCCCGACAGGCTTGCCTTGTGTGCTTGTCTAAGCGTGAGCGCTGAATCTTACAGTAAGCGTTTTTCAACGCGCGGCGTGCGGCAAACCAATCCTCTGGCTTTTGTAAAATTAAGTAACCGTTAAAGCGTTTCACTAATTGAGTTCGATATTCATTGATGAACTTGCTGTCATACTCAATCTCGAAATGTTGCAGAGCTTGCTCAATCGAAGTAAAGCTGGCGATGGTTTTCTGAATTTTCGTTTGGCTCATAGTGTAATCTAATGGCTGATGCAGCGAGCAAAGAAACTAGCATAACCTTATTGTACTTACTTTGATTTTGGTCGCCACATGGAGCCTCAGCTGCCGGGAATTTTTTGTTCGGAAATTGCACTAAAATCATACCTCACAATATGTTACTCCGACTTCTGTCACATCCTCTTACTTTTCTTTGTGTTATTTACGATATTCAAGCCGGAAACTGTTAGCGCTTTCATACTTCTAAAACATGAATTTATATACACTGTAAAAGAGTTTTTACCAAGGTAGACAAACCATGTGGAAAGATATCGTCTCATTGTCTGACGATAAGCAAAAGGTTACGGCACGCTTACCCAAAGAGATTGAGTTGAAGCGTGATTTTAACCAGAGCGGGCTATCAAACGTTTTATCCAATCTCAATGCTGGAGCTTATTTCGTTCTAGAAGAAGAGGTAATGCGTTTTCTTTCTCTTGCTAAAGAAGGGAAGTCAGAAGCTTTTCACGGGATTGTGATTGCGGAAGTGCGTAATGCAACGGTCGAAGTCTTGGTAACCGAAAACGACATGCTGGCCAGCATGGTGGTAACTGGTGCTTATGGAGGCAAATCTCTACAAGGTCCACAAGTGATTCACGCCCTAGCGCGCGCCTCAGTGACCAAAGGCATAAATAAGTTAGCCTTGAAAAAGGTCATGATGGTCAGTCAGCAACTCCCCCCTGGTAAACAATTCACTCAACCTGTCGCAACAGGCAAAAAGCCAATTGAAGGCAAAGATGCCAAATTTGTTGCACTCGTCAAAGACGTATCCAAGCAAGTTCTCGCCCCGGTTGAAGATGAAACGGGCAAAGTTGATATGCTTAATTTGGGGGAGACCATCAATGTAGCGGCTGGCCAATCGTTAATGCGCCGGGTTGCGCCAACGTTGGGTATACCGGGCTTAACCGTGCAAGGAAAGGTGCTAACGGCAGGTGACGGGAAAGATGCGCCCCTCAAAGAGGGGAAAGGCACCGTCATTTCAGCCAGTGATCCGGACGTCCTAGTGGCGGCGGTGTCAGGAATGCCTATTCTGCACGCTTCCAGTGTCGATGTTGATGAAGTGCTGGTGGTACAAACCATAGGGGTGGCGACGGGCCACGTTAAGTTTAAAGGCAATGTTATCGTACGCGGTAATATCGAATCTGACATGATTGTGCGGGCAACTGGCAATATTACCGTTGCCGGTTTTATTGAGTCGGCAGATGTTCAGGCTCAGGGTGATATCGAAGTTGCCAAAGGCATCATTGGTCACAATGTGTCGGATAACCAATTCAAATCGTGTTTGCTGAAAGCGGGTGGCTCAATCAAAGCCAACTATGCACAATTTAGTGAGTTGCAGGCTGGTAATGATATTAATCTAACCATTCATTGCATGAACAATGAAGTGCGCTGTGGTAACAATTTAACCGTCAGTGATGAAGCCAAACGTCAAGGTACATTGAGCGGTGGTCGAGCTAAAGTAGGCGGCAGAATCACTTGTGTGAATTTGGGGGTCGAAGGTGATACCGCAACATTCATACATGCTTTTGCTCGTTATAAAATGCATAAAGAACGTCAGAGCAAATACAAAGAGCATTACCAACTTGCGCAAGAAACTGCGATGGATGTGGTGCGCAAAGAATTGGAATTTAAGAAACGCCCGAAAGCGGATCGTAGCGAAGAAGAGCAAGATCAAATTGATCAACGTAAAGTCGCGGCAAATGCCAATCTGGAAAAAATCAAACAAGCACGTGATAACCATCAAGAGGAATTTAATCGTCTGTTAGAAGAGAATTTCGTGGAAGTGACCAACAAGGTTTACTCTCACGTGACGATTCAATTTGGTGAAGAAAAAGTGACGACGAAACGATCACATGGCGCGAGTTTTTTCCGTTTCAATCAATTTGAAATTCGCTGTTCAGCTACGCTAGACGAAGAGGCGCTATCCGAAGACTTCTAGCGCTTATACCATTCTCACCATCCCTCAAACTCTCGCATTATGCGAGAGTTTTTTCATCTGCGATGTCTTGCAAAATTAAACCAACGGTTCGCTGCGCGGGCTAGAAATCACAATGCAGATCAATGAAATTGCGCTGTTACTTATCTCAATATCTAACGGTTTTAAGCCGTTATTACATTTCCTTGTTAAGGCAAACCCATGCAAATAGTCGACTAGCAGACCTAAGGCATTATAACGTGCTGAACAGTCGAGATTTAAAGATGCAATGATCATCTCAAACCGTTGGCTGAAGATAGGTGCTGGCCCCTGCGCATCCATGGATAATCGTGTCTCTAAAAGCCCTCAATAGCGTTGGATCAGCAAAAGGTAACACTTGGCTAGTTTTGATTTTTCCTATTCTTACGAGAGAAGAAACGAGGCCATTCAGTTGTCATAATGCGATACAGTTCATTTAGATCGATATAAAACACTATTAATTGGAGATTGTGACTAACTTAATGGGTTGTATCTGTATTTAGGTGATATTTTAGGCTTTAAAATCGGTTTTAGGTGGCGCTTTTGTCGCACGAATCAAGCAGATCAGTGTTTTTAATCATTCTCACAGTGTAAGAAATGAATGGGTTTATTGTTTATAGTTTCTCATTATTTAGGAATACAATTTGCGCAACTCTTCAATGAAAAGATAAAACATAAGTGTGAACTCGATGAAGCAGAATTCAGGGCAGGTTAACGAAAAGCTATTGCAGCTTTTGATGCAAGTTGCGGTTAACGAAGAACCAGTAACGGCAAAAACGCTTAGTGAGCAACTAGGAACACCGATCAGTAGTCTGTATCGCCACCTGAAGTTGCTTAAAGAGTGGAACTTGATCGAAGAAAGTCCAAGTGACAAAACCTTGATCATCGGTCCGGCGGCGTTGCTGCTTATGCGCAGTTATGAGACGAGTCAGCACGATTTGGATTCGGTAGACGCGGTACTTAATCGCCTGCAAAAACAGACGAGTGAAATGGCCGCTTATATGGTTCCTGTGGGCTATAGAGCTCTATGTGTGAGTCGTAAAGAAAGCATGCAAGCATTGCGCTGTAGTTATGTGCAAGGTCAAAGCCAACCTTTGCTGAGGGGAGCCTCTTCAAAAGTGATGTTGGCCTTTATGCCTGCGCAACGCCGCGAGAAAATTTTACGCTACTTTGGCGAAGCTCATCGGATTAACGAGTGGCAACAGGAGCTTGATGTTATACGTTCGCAAGGCTATGCGATCAGTACATCAGAAATTGATCCGGGCGTATCCGGTATTAGTGCTCCTGTAATGAAAGGATCGAAGTTAATTGGAGCGATTTCCGTCATGGCACCAGCACACCGTGTGCTGCAAAACCAACAACGGATCATCCTTCATGTGCTTCAAGCGGCAAGGGCTCTTCCTCCAGAAAGGTGATTGATATGTTTGGTCTGTTTCGACGCAATAAAACCCACGATCTTGTTGGTGTTCCGACGCATTCTATGGCTTTAATTAGTGCTGCTCAGCCAATTAAACCGATGAAGTTAGTCGAGTTTGAAATGGCCGAACAAAGCCTATCGGATGTTTTTGATTGGATGACCGAGCAAAGTCATAATCGTTGGATTAACGGTGGGCATTTTTCACTTTCTGATCAAATGATTGGTCGCTATCAATTAAACTTGAGCCGTTATTTTGGCTCAAACAGCTTGCCGGTAGTGTTCACCAATAGTACCGAGACGTTATTGCACGCTTTGCCGCTTTTACATTCGACGAGTAAAGAGCTAGGCATCATCCACATCGGTAATCAGTTTGAAAACAAAGCGACATTAGAGCCAGAAGTGGGTTCAGCCTATCATTTTGCATTGGCACGCTTTAATGAATTTCGTTTGTTTTGTATTGGTATTGATCCTCGGGTACAAAGTGAACATGCCTTCGAATATGCAGAAGACCTAGGTTGTGACTGGCTGACATTGCCTGAATGTCAGTTTAGTCATCGCCTCCAGGTTAAACAGCAAGTTACGAATTACCTCTCGCACTGTGATGAAATCGTGCTCAATATCGATTTAGAGTCGCTATGTGCGCGTTCCCGTTTAGAGGCGGACCGTAACCTAGATGTACAGATTGTTACTCGCATCATTCGTCAGTGCTTGATGTCAGGTAAAGTGAAGTTGGTGCAGTTGGTAGGTTGGAAAGATAAGCATGTGTTTGCTAAATCAACCCAGGTGATTCTGCAAGAGTTAGCCGGAATGGTTCCGAGTAGCGACCAAGTGGCCTAATGGCATAGTTTACTCACCTAACCAAACACACCTATGTGCCTGAGCAAGCGAGCAGCAAGCGTTTTTTCTGCACGCTAGAAATACAAAAGCTGGCTAATGAGCCAGCTTAGAGGTCGTTGTAACGCACATTACGCAGATTTATTAACTGCTTTATTCGTATCTTTCCAATATTGAATACGAACACGATGTAATTGTGCTTTTCTCATTTTCTTCATGATATTTCCTCACGAAAGCGCGTTCTCATATGAACGCATTTGAATACAGTTCTTCATGAACCTTTTGAATGTAGCCGTGATTGCTTCACATGGCTAGGACTTTGATCACATTTTATACTGAAATGCTGTCGTTTTAATCGGTTAATGTGGATGACATATCACCTTCATATATCTGACAACGAAATGTCAGAAAAATGCCATCAAAATTAAATCCAACAAAAACAAAAGTTTAACATTTCATTTGCCGCTATATAATATTAAGCATATTTAGTGCCAATAAAAATGCTCATTGTTGCACAATGATGTGAATAATGGACTGTGACCTAGAACCAGTTATAGCCTCGGTTTGTGATGAGTTTCCAATCTAAATTAATCTTATGGAGAGCCGGACCAGTCAAAATTTAAATTTGGCATAAATTTTGTGATATTGTATCGATTTTGTTATTCACCTGATTGACTAAAGGATGAAGAGAGCATAATTTAGTACTACACATCCCATCCAAGAGAGGTAATTCTATGTTTGCATTCGCAATTTTCTCGGTCGCTATTGGCGTTTTTTTTGTCTCTTGGATATGTCATCACGGTTTGCCGATGATGGGGCTGCATGTCGATATTGAGGATGGATTGTTGTTATCTGAGGTTATTGGAGAAGACGTGCTAGAAGCATAAATTGGTCAATAACATTTCCTCAGCGAAATAACAAAAAGA
>NZ_AFWF01000045.1 GCF_000222605.1 Vibrio ichthyoenteri ATCC 700023
GCGATAAAAGAGTGGGGGACGCTGGATACGCTGCTGCTCCCTTATTTTCGTGAGCGCACTTTTGCTGGAGAAGAGGGACGTTTAAGACCCATAATTCCAGTCTCGCAAGAGGCTATTTATCAATCCTCTCAAGAGCAACAACACATTGATTTTGCCTTGCGCTATAGCACCATGTTTGACGATTGGGATCTGGGGTTAAGCTATTTTCAAGGGACTAACCGCGATCCTTATTATCGTATTGTCGGTAACGACTTAGTGCCGTACTACGCTTTGTCAAAGCAAGTCGGTGTAGATATCCAAGGAATTGTCGGCGATTGGTTATGGAAGTTAGAAACGATCTATCGTGATAGTGAGGATCATCATATTGGTGTTGTAGGTGGCTTCGAATATACCTGGGTCGGTGTATTGGCTTCTATTTGGGATTTTGGCGTAATAGCAGAGTATCTTTACGATAGTCGTGGTGAAACCGCGCAAACGAACGGCCAAAACGACCTGTTCTTCGGTGGCCGGTTTGTGTTGAATGATCAAGCGGGTACAGAAGTGCTGATTGGTGTCACTCAAGATCTTGATCAGCAAGATATTTATAACGCAAAGCTTGAGGCATCAAGTCGCCTTACTAATCATCTGAAGTGGCGAGTAGACGCATGGTTGTTTGAAAATGAAACGCCGAGCGACTTACTCTATTTTGCTCGTGAAGATGATTTCATCGAAGTGTCTTTAGAATATTATTTTTAAGCCAAAGTTGCTTATTTCAGTGCAAACTAATTTAGCGCTAAAAAATAAACCAAGGGAGCAGATCTAGCTCCCTTTTTCATTACTTTGTATGAGCTTCATGGCTAATTCTATGTAGACTTAACAACTTAAGTAATTAGATTTGGTAACAAAAGGCGCGCTTATGAACTCATTCCAATGGGATATCTGCTACGAAACCGGTATTGACGAAGTGGATGAGCAGCATCAGTTTTTGGTGGATATCATTAATCGTTATGGCAAATTAGTGGCTGAAAATACTATCTCAATTCAAGATATTCGTACGGTTTTATTCGAATTATCTCGTTATGCTGAATTTCACTTTCGTGAAGAAGAAGCGATGATGAGAAGTAAGGGACTCTACGCCGATCATCTTGAAAAACACATCAAAGTTCACCGCGCATTTATGACTGAAATTATCGGTATGCAAGCCTTTGTCAATGATCAAAATAAACAAGCGGCGGTTTTGCTGCTTAACTTTTTGATCCACTGGTTGGCTTATCATATTTTGGGTATCGATAAAAACATGTCGCGTCAGTTAGAAAAAATTGAGCGTGGTGTGCCGGCACACAAAGCATATGAGGAAGAAGAAAAATCTCGCGATAGCAGTACGGAGCCTCTGCTTGCCGCTTTGACTGGACTGTTTGATCAAGTGTCACAACGGAAGCGTTATTAGAGCTCAATCAAAACCTCGAAGATATGGTTGAAAATCGCACTAAGCAGCTGCGCAAAGCGAATAAAAAACTAGAAGAGTTGTCACTTACCGATTCGTTAACTAAGTTACCCAATCGCCGCTCTGCGATGCGCAGCCTCAAGCAATTATGGGAAATATCTCAACAAAAAGCAGAGCCTTTAGTCGCGATTATGATTGATGTTGATCATTTCAAAGAGGTCAACGATAGCGCGGGACATGATGCCGGAGATCTAGTTTTACAAGAAATTGCGTTGTTACTTCAGCACCATTTTCGTAATGACGACATTGTTTGTCGCTTAGGTGGCGATGAGTTTTTTGTTCTCTGCCCTAACACAGATCAGAGTGGTGGATTACACGTAGCGAGCCAAGCCCAGCTGTCAATTTCTGAACTTCAGTTGGATCTGGGTAAAGCGTTTTGGCGCGGTAGCATCAGCGTCGGTGTGGCTGAGCGCACTAGCGACATGAATGATTTCCACGATCTGATTAAGCAAGCAGACAATGCGGTCTACGCGGCGAAGTCGAAAGGACGCAATCGCGTATCCGCATGGTTGAGTGTCGAATAATTATCGTCAGTGCTGGTTATAGGGTTTTCAACATCCACACATCACAACCGCCATGCAAGGTCCCTGAGATTGGTTGAGTCAAATGCTCGAAGCCCAGTTTTTCGTATAAAGCAATGGCGGAATGCATCGAAGAGATCGTATCAAGGTAGCATTGATTAAAGCCTTGCTGTTTGGCGAAGGCTAAACATTGTTCACTGAGTGATTTACCAAGTCCCAACCCGCGCCCTTGGGGCAATAAGAACAGCTTTTTTAGCTCGCATGTTTGCTCTGAATCGTTAAACGGTGCTAAGCCACACCCCCCAACAACATCACCGTTGAGCGTTGCAACCAAATAAAGACTACGTTTGTCTTGGGTATAATAGCGACTCATGGCCAATACTTCTGGATCTGATGGGCCAAATCCTTCACCAACAGCGCCAAATTCCGCGCCAACCATTTTGATTATCTGGCAAATATCGTCATCTTGTTTGGTGGTGATTGGTGCAATAGTTACCGTCATAATGATGTCTTTCATTGGAGAATTATTGTCTTGATATGGGCATGAAATTCATCACATTCAATATTACAGCCGAAAATTTACGCAAAGGCAGTGAGAATAGTGATTTGCGATTGGATTTAGAGTTGGCATTCGTTACTATGTAGGGCTATTTAAAGACCCAAGATCCCTGTCGGGACGCTTATGGACACTACCGCTTATGTGGTTTGTTTCGAAGCTAGACTCGGACAAAGACATAGGTAGATGAGGAAACGATGCAACATCTAGAAGAGATCATTGCTAATGCGAGTGCTGCTATTGAAGCTGCGCAGTCGCTAGTCGCACTTGATGAAGTGCGTGTTCAGTATCTAGGTAAAAAGGGTGAGTTAACTACTCAACTTCAAAGCCTAGGCAAACTGCCACCAGAAGAGCGCCGTGAAGCTGGTCAAGAGATCAACAAAGCGAAAGGCGTAGTTCAACAAGCAATCTCAGCTCGTAAAGACGCACTACAACGTGCAGAGCTGGAAGCGAAGTTGGCTGAAGAAACGATTGACGTAACTCTACCAGGTCGTCGTATCGAGAACGGTGGTCTACACCCAGTCACTCGCACTGTTGAGCGTATCGAGCAATTCTTTGGCGAACTTGGTTTTACCACTGAGTCTGGCCCTGAGATCGAAGATGCATTCCACAACTTCGATGCACTGAACATTGCAGCTGATCACCCAGCGCGTACTGATCATGATACTTTCTTCTTTAACCCAGACTTGATGCTTCGTACTCATACCTCTGGCGTACAGATCCGTACCATGGAAAGTGGCAAACCACCATTCCGTTTCATCGCTCCTGGCCGTGTTTACCGTAACGATTACGACCAAACACACACGCCAATGTTCCACCAAGTGGAAGGTATGTTGGTTGATGAAAACGTGAACTTTGCACAGCTGAAAGGCACGCTGCATGACTTCCTATGCAACTTCTTCGAAGAAGAAGTAGAAGTGCGTTTCCGTCCATCTTACTTCCCATTCACAGAGCCTTCAGCAGAAGTGGACGTGAAAGGTAAAAACGGTAAATGGCTAGAAGTGCTAGGCTG
The DNA here is from genome assembly GCF_000222605.1 of Vibrio ichthyoenteri ATCC 700023. Taxonomy (GTDB): domain Bacteria; phylum Pseudomonadota; class Gammaproteobacteria; order Enterobacterales; family Vibrionaceae; genus Vibrio; species Vibrio ichthyoenteri. The sequence goes on from NZ_AFWF01000045.1 coordinate 3,573, forward strand.
CGGTATGGTTCACCCGAACGTACTACGTAGCGTAGGCATCGATCCTGAAAAATACTCTGGTTTCGCATTCGGTATGGGCGTTGAGCGTCTAACTATGCTGCGTTACGGCGTAAACGATCTACGTTCGTTCTTCGAGAACGATCTTCGTTTCCTAAAACAGTTCAAGTAATCCAGAGGGTCCATCACTATGAAATTCAGCGAATCATGGCTTCGTGAGTGGGTAAACCCTGCGGTTACCACTGACGAACTAACACATCAAATTACAATGGCGGGCCTAGAGGTAGACGACGTACTACCAGTTGCAGGCACGTTTAACGGCGTTAAAGTTGGTCTTGTTGTCGAATGCGGTCAGCACCCAGATGCTGACAAACTGCGTGTAACAAAAGTTGACGTAGGTGCAGAAGAGCTTTTAGACATCGTTTGTGGCGCATCAAACTGTCGTCAAGGCATCAAAGTTGCAGTAGCAACGGTAGGTGCTGTTCTTCCTGGCGATTTTAAAATCAAAAAAGCCAAATTACGTGGTCAACCTTCACACGGCATGCTTTGTTCATTTACTGAACTGGGTATCGATGTTGAATCAGAAGGCATCATGGAGCTTGCAGAAGACGCAGTTATCGGTACTGATTTCCGTGAATTCTTGAGCCTAGACGACGTAACTGTAGACGTAGACCTAACGGCTAACCGCGCGGACTGTTTCAGCATCCGTGGTATGGCGCGTGAAGTTGGCGTTCTAAACCGTGCTGACGTAACTGAGCCTTCAGTTGAAGCGGTTGCAGCATCTATCGAAGATACGGTTGCTATCGAAGTAAAAGCGTCAGCAGCGTGTCCACGTTACCTAGGTCGTATCGTTAAGAACGTTAACGTTCAAGCGGAAACACCACTTTGGATGCAAGAAAAACTGCGTCGTTGTGGTATTCGTTCTATCGATCCTGTTGTTGATATCACTAACTTTGTTCTGCTAGAGCAAGGCCAACCTATGCACGCATTCGATCTTGCTAAGATTGAAGGCGGTATCGTGGTTCGCATGGCAGAGCAAGGCGAAAAGCTGACTCTTCTAGATGGTAACGAAGCAGAGCTAAATGCAGACACTCTAGTGGTTGCAGACCAAAACAAAGCACTAGCGATTGCTGGTATCTTTGGTGGTGAGCAATCAGGTGTGACATCTGAAACAAAAGACGTACTGCTTGAGTGTGCATTCTTTGCCCCTGACCACATCCGTGGTCGTGCGCGTGCATACGGTCTACACACAGATTCTTCTATGCGTTTTGAACGTGGTGTGGATTACGCACTACAAGTAAATGCAATGGAGCGTGCAACTGCGCTGCTTGTTGAAATCTGTGGTGGTGAAGTTGCACCAGTGGTTGCGGTTGAATCTGCAGCAGATCTACCAAAAGCAAACCAAGTTGCACTGCGCCGCACTAAACTAGACAACCTACTAGGTCACCACATTGCAGATAGCGATGTTGTTGAAATCCTTGAGCGTCTAGGCATGGCTGTAGAAGCGAATGCGGAAGGTTGGGTTGCAACTGCACCAACGTGGCGTTTTGATATTGCTATCGAGCAAGACTTGATTGAAGAAGTTGGCCGTATCTACGGTTACGACAACATTCCTAACCAGTCACCAGTTGCTGCACTTAGCATGAACGATCACAAAGAAGCTGACCTACCGCTTAAGCGTGTACGTAATCTTCTTGTTGACCGTGGTTACCACGAAGCGATCACTTACAGCTTTGTTGAACCTGAACAACAAAAATTGGTTGTTCCAGGTGTTGAGCCGCTAATCCTGCCATTCCCTATTTCTGCGGATATGTCAGCGATGCGTCTTGGCCTAATCCAAGGTCTACTAAACACGGTTGTTCACAACCAAAAACGTCAGCAACCACGTGTTCGTTTGTTCGAATACGGTCTGCGTTTCATCCCGTGTGAATCAGCTGAAAACGGTATGCGCCAAGAGCCAATGCTTGCAGGTGTTATCGCAGGTACTCGTGGTGAAGAGCACTGGAACGTAGAAACCAACACGGTTGATTTCTTCGATCTTAAAGGTGATCTAGAAGCGGTTCTTGAGCTAACGGCAAACGACAAAGCATACGCATTTGCAGCGCTATCTGCAGAAGCGAAAGCGGCGAACCCAGCCCTACACCCAGGTCAATCAGCAGCAATCGTTGTTGATGGCAAAGAAGTGGGTGTGATTGGTACGGTTCACCCAGAGCTTGAGCGTAAGTTTGGTCTAAACGGCCGTACTATCGTATTCGAAATCGAATGGTCTGCGATCAACACTAAAGTGATCCCAGAAGCGGTAGCGCTTTCTAAGTTCCCATCAAACCGTCGTGACATCGCAGTGGTTGTTGACGAAGCTGTGGCTTCTGGCGACATCGTTGCTGCGTGTCTTGAGCAAGGTGGTGAGTTCCTAAAAGATGCGAAACTATTCGACGTTTACGTAGGTAAAGGTGTAGAAGAAGGCAAGAAGAGCCTAGCTATCGCCCTAACACTACAATCTGTTGAGCGTACGCTTGAAGATGCAGATATTGCTGGTGCGGTAAATGCGATTGTAGCGCACGTATCAGATAAGTTTGGCGCATCACTACGCGACTAATGGTTGTTGATACAATAAACATTCAAAACCCGCTAATTTAGCGGGTTTTTTTATAGCTAAATATCATTAAATCTGGCACTTGGTCATGATGAACTTATCTGAGCAAGTTTTTGCTCACTTGGGCAACTTTTATGTTCTTTCTGGGCAATATCTTGCTTAGTTAATTGCGTTCTCGTTTAAGTGTTTGATTTTAATGGTGTAACTGTTTGGCATGGTTACTGCTTTGTTAGGTGACGATTACGGATTAACTTAATGAAAATAGGATTCATACCATGCCAACTCCTTGTTATATTCAAATTAACGGCCAAACACAGGGCCTTATCACTGCTGGTGCTTGTACTTCAGATTCAATTGGTGACTCATACGTTGAAGGCCATGAAGATGAAATGTTGGTTCAGAAGTTCGATCATACGGTCACTGTTCCAACCGACCCTCAGTCAGGTCAGCCTTCAGGCCAACGAGTTCATAAACCATTCCAATTTACAGTTTCTCTAAACAAGGCTGTACCGCTGCTATACAACGCATTGGCATCCGGCGAAAAAATGAATGAAGTGACTCTAAAGTGGTACCGCACCTCGATTGAAGGCAAGCAAGAGAACTTCTTTACGACTAAGCTCGAAAACGCCTCGATTGTTGATATTCAATGTGAAATGCCACATTGCCAAGATCCAGCCAAATCTGATTTCACTCAAAACCTCACAGTATCAATGTCTTACCGTAAGATTACTTGGGACCACGTTAACGCAGGTACTTCCGGTTCTGATGACTGGCGTAAACCAGTTGAAGCGTAAGCACTAAGCAATTTTAATGGCGGCTTAAGCCTGATATAGATATCGATGGAATAATCGAGTGCGGTCATCTACTTAAGCGGCCATTTTGCCTTAACCAAAGCGGGTTACATTAGCCAGTTTTGCTTAAGGCTTTTGGCGTTGATTGAATAGGGAATTCTCATGGCAACATTGACGTTTACCATCGCGCTAGATGGGGTAGAAGACGATAGCTTGGTCGTGCGAAGCTTTGATGGGCAAGAATCATTATCTGAAAGTACCTTTAATGGTGATCCATGCTACGGATTTCGCTATGAGGTTGAGCTTGCCAGTCGTCGGTCAGACTTATCACCAGAAGACATTGTTGATATGCCAGCCGAGCTACAGATGTACCGCAATGGGCAATTGACTCAGCGTGTGCATGGGGTTGTTCGTCAGTTTTCTCAAGGCGATATCGGTCATCACCATACCTTCTATTCGTTAACGTTAGTGCCTGCTTTTGAACGCCTATCGTTACGTCAAAATAGCCGTATATTTCAACAGCAGAGCGTACCTGACATTATCTCCGTATTGCTGCAAGAAATGGGCATCAATGATTACAGCTTTGCCGTTTCAGGTGATCACCCAGCGCGAGAGTTCTGTGTTCAATACCGAGAAACGGATTTAGCTTTTGTACAGCGATTAGCTGCTGAAGAAGGGCTGGTATACAGTTTTGAACACGCTCAAGACAAACACACGCTAGTGTTTAGCGATAGCACCGATTTGCTGCCATCACTCGACTTACCCATACCCTATAACGCCCTTTCTGGTGGTGCTATCGATATACCCTACATTTCAGGGATACAAGCGCGAACTCAATCACAAGTCTCTTCTGTCGAATTGAAGGACTACAGTTTTAAAAAGCCGGAATACGGTTTTAGCCAAAATCAGCACGGCAGCGATATCGAGTATCAGCAAGATAGTTATGATCATTTTGACTATCCTGGTCGCTATAAGAACGATGAAAGTGGTATAGCATTCAGCCAAATTCGTTTGGAGTATTTACGTCGCCAATCGCGTCTTGCATTTGGCAAGAGTAATCAGCCGCTATTAAGAGCCGGTTGTCGCTTTGCTTTACAAGAACACTTAAACCCCGAGTTCAATCGCAATTGGTTAGTGGTCAATATTGTTCGGCAAGGGACACAACCGCAAGCATTAGAAGAATCTGGCGGCGCAGGTGCAACGACTTACAACAATATCTTTGAGTGTATACCAGCGAATCAAACATGGCGTGCGAAGCCGGAGGCAAAACCGCAAGTTGACGGTCCTATGATAGCGCTGGTGGTGGGGCCAGAAGGCGAAGAAATCTTTTGTGATGAGCATGGACGAGTAAAGCTGCATTTCCCTTGGGATCGTTATTCATCAGGCAATGAATACAGCTCGTGTTGGGTGCGCGTGTCGCAAGGCTGGGCTGGCAGTCAATATGGCATGATGGCGATTCCTCGTATTGGTCACGAAGTGATTGTTTCATTTTTAAATGGCGATCCTGACCAACCAATCGTGACGGGGCGTACCTACCATGCCACCAACACCACGCCGTATACGCTCCCTGATCATAAAACCAAAACCATCTTGCGCAGTGAAACTCACCAAGGTGAAGGTTTCAATGAACTGAGTTTTGAAGACCAAGCCCAAGCGGAAAAAATCTACCTACACGCCCAGAAAGACTTTGAAGCTGATGTACTAAACGATCACACCACCCACATTAAGCACGATAAACACTTAACCATGGATAACGATCGTTTCAGCAAAATTCTAAACAATCAACACCTAACGGTGGCAGGCGAAAGCCGCAGCAAAGTATCTAAAGATCAAACGACCATTGTTGACGGCAGCATGCACCACAAAGTCGCCAATCTACACGCTTTAGAAGCAGGTAATGAAGTACACCTTAAAAGCGGCGCAAAAATCGTAGTCGAAGCGGGCGCAGAGATGACGCTTAAAGTTGGTGGCAGCTTTGTAAAAATCGACCCTGCCGGCGTACACATCGTCGGCGCTGCTATCAATCTCAATTCAGGTGGTAGTGCAGGCAGCGGCAGTGGCTATGGCGGGCAGTTAGCGGCGCTGCCGTTGGGGGTGGAGTCTCCACCACCGCCAGTAAATCCTCTGCCTTTACAGTTCTCCGCTGATAAATTCATGAATTTGTCGTTAGTCGATATACCGATCGCCAAGAGATGTTTACGCCAAGCGGATGGTTCTTGTCCTCGCGAGGATTGCCCTTGTGAATAGTTTACCAACTTTAGCCGCTAAGTCAGATTATTGGCTCATCGTCGATACCGTTCGTATTCCGGATGCAATGGACGTATTACGTGAGAAGGCTTCTATCAAGCGATCTTTACGCTTGTTCGCTGGTTCGGATTTAGAACATCTTATTGAGCAAAGCCCTCTGCTCATTAATCTCGGCCAAACGCCAGACATTAGGCAATATTTATCGTTACCTGGTTTTAGTTCAAGTGCAGTCGTGTTTGAGTTATCTCAAGAATGCGATGAAAAAAAATCACTAACACATTGGCAAACGCTCTTGCTCGCGAATATAGAAAGTCATCCTTGTTTATTAAGATTTTATACACCAGCATTTTGGCAGCCAATCAAAAACGAGCTAAATGATGCTGATTTAAAGACATTGCTTGGTCCGTCTACCTCGGTAATTTGGATGAACGAGAATGGTCAATTAGAGCAGGTTATCCAACAAGAGAAGCAAGAGGCCTTGCCAAAAACGCCTTACGTTCTGACGTCAGAAATTTTCAAATCATGGGTGTGAACATGAGTCAAAATACCTACACAATTTTACAGGACGAATGTCTAAGCCTTATTGCTCAGCGCTTTAGTGTTTCAGTACAAGATTTAATGAAACTGAATAGCACTCAAATAAAAGATCCCAATCTTATTTACGAAGGAAATACTTTAATTCTTCCGTTGCCATTACCTATACAGGTCGATGGTTCACGTACGCCAACCCCCGTAACGCCCCCCCCTGAGGAAAAAGCCTCTGATATTTGTAAAACCGACACGCCATTGGATGACATCCTTTATATTCCAGCACACCCGAAAACAGGTAAGAAGACTTGGTATGCAATTGATCAAAAAGTAAAAGACTTACTTCTTGAAGAAAAGAAAATACTGGGAGAGAGTATTGATGATATGGATGCAATCGTCAAAAACTTAAATAATTTAGGGATTTTGTCAAAATTTGAAGCAAAACAATATGAACACTTTATGGATGAAGAACAGGTAGAAAAATACCGTTCTCTTCTTTTTGCTCAATTCGCGATTAATACACGAGCGTGTGTGGTCGACGGAAAAAATCCAAATGAGTTTTTGCTAAAAGTGGCAAAGACTCTCGATTATCAACTGGCAGAGCGATTCAATTGGCTATCGGATTGGCAATCGAACTCTTCAGTCAGTGGCTACCCTGCAATGAATCAAGAGCCAGACTTAGAATCTAGCCCCAAATTCATTAATAGAATCAATAATCAATTGCGCACCCAGTTGTTAGTTTTAATTACTAAGCATATTAACGAACTAGAAAAAAAGGCTAAAAAGGCGGCGGGTAAAATAGACGCAGAAGATGGTACTAAGTTTGTTTTCATGGAAAAGTTAGATTATTTTTCCACAACTCAGCAAAAAGAAATAGCCGATGCAATTCAAGCTTTAAATAGAAAATCTCGGTCAGAACGACGCAGTGGAATGGATTTAGCACTGAGTTCACATGCTGAATGTGTTGAATATTTGTCTGCATGGCCAGAAATGCTGGAGAAAGCATGGGAAGAAGGGAGTGAACTTAGTGAATTGGGCAGAGTTAGAAGAAACAATAAATATTATTATAGTGCCGAAAACATCCGAACTCTCAACGTCAATGGCTATGTAGTTAAAGAGCAGTGTTTAACTCCGAAGCAATTAATTGGTGACTCCGGTATCACGCTAGGGCCAGAAGCATTAGCCAAAAAACCTTGGCGAAAAAAAGAAAGCGGAGCAGCGAAACCGTTAGACATTAACGCCACAATGTTAATTGCAGATTTATATGCAGAGGTTGGAGGTCCAGAGTTTGACGGAAAAAACGATCAGAAAAGTATTGAAAGTTTGGTCAATAACACCGATCTAGATTGGGCGTATTACCCAACGGTTGCGTTAATTGCTGTGATTGATGCCACGATTAAAAAGCATAAATCGGCCTTAGCACGGGTCTTAAACACCGGAAGCACACCTCTGGAACAGCTGTTTGGTCAGTTATTGTGGATTAAAAAAGTCGCGCTTGCACGTATTGCACTTTTAAAATCGATCGCAGAGAAAAAAGCGGCAGCAGGTGCAAAAAGCATGCAATTCACCTTTGGTGAGGAGGCGCTATTTCCTAAAAAATTCACCTTGCTTTGGGATGAATCGGCGTACAAACCCAAAGAAATCAAAATTTCAGGTTTTAGCAACCAAGCGGGTTACAACGATATCCAAGTTGTGGAATGTTGCTTACTCTCTGATGGTAAGGTGTTTTACGTACGTGGCCCACAGTGGTATATGCCGGGTGATGACCAACGTTTGATATGTCAATCCGCGGGGCGAGTTCAAAATATCACCAGTAAAATAGCGGTAGTCGATAAAGCCTCTCAAGGCGCTGATCTTATTGAAGACAATGATATACCAGCGGCGCTGAAAAAAATGGCAGACGTAAGCATCAAAATGGAGTTGGTTCCACTCAAAGCCGAAAAGCAATTTGATACTGCCTTCTGGCAAGATAGTTACCATTACCAAGACGGTATAGGCCCTAATGGAAAGGGCGGAATTTTTAATATCGATGCTGGTGCCCAACTACTTCGTTTTTCAAGCAAAGCCGAAACCGAGTTGAATTCCCCTCTAAATTCATACTCGGGTCTTATTTCTGAGGCTCGCAACATCGGTGGTTCTGGTGGTATATCAGCAACCTTTACCGCGTTGCAAGCACAGCTCAGCATGAGTTTTTGGTTACCTTTACAAGACGATAGCCCTAAAGCAATTGCCCAAGTGAAGCCTCATCAATTAACGATTTTGTATCAAGATCAAGAAGATAAGGAGCATCCTTATCAAGCTGGCTATTTGTGTGCGAATATCATCGGCAATGTATATGGTCTAGCGGCTGCATCATGCCAACTCAGCGCAAAAATTACGATGGGACCAACCGATGTAGGTGAAGGCTTTGGCATCAAGGGCAGCACCATAGGGTTATTTGATCCCAATGTGCGTGATGGCTATAACCTAGGCAACGCTAGCTTAAACGACGCAGAAAAAGCGAAAATAGCTGCCGAAGCCTCTGCCAGCGTGGATGTTTTTGCCGGCGTTGAAGCCGGAGGTAGCCTTACGGCTGCGGTATATTGGGCTCCACCAACGCCACCCAGCAGTAAGAAAACAATTGAGCCAAATAACCCAGAGCCTAAAGCAATCAACTTACAAAAGCTCGGTTCAGTCCAAGGTTCACTCGCCGCCGCTGCGGGGGTTGGCGCTCAAGCTGAATTTCGCTTAGCGATTCAAGGCGGTATTTTGTTGGTGATCGCAAAAGCTGGACTGGTGTTTGGCCCTGGCTGCCAAGGTAAAACGGAAATAGTGGTTGATACTGAACGTCTAGATGAGTTTTTAGATTGCCTACTCGGCGTGTTGAAAAAAAGCAATTTTCGCAGGTTGTCTGTCTTTGGTGAGGCCGATGAAAATGGCGTAAACGATGATTTTGAACTGCTTAACGATATATTAACCATAGCAACGGGGCTTGGATTAAGAA
>NZ_AFWF01000044.1 GCF_000222605.1 Vibrio ichthyoenteri ATCC 700023
GCAAGGATCAAATGGTGCAATGATGATCGTGTATAGGGTTGTTTTTGGTAGAAAATCACGTTTTTCAGTGGAAATAAAGGGGCCTCGCAGCATGCGAGACCCCTTTGGGTTAGTGCAGGTTGAGTTTGGGACTAGCAGACATGCACTAAAACTTGGGTGTGGGTTTTTAAGTAGCAGTTTAAAACTTACGTTGTAATGTAACATCTGCATTATAGAAAGATCAATGACCTTGTATCATTTAATAAAATGAAGCAAGAGAGTGGCACTACATCGTGGATAAAGAGAATTCTGCATTAGCGGCTAATTTAGTCTTACATTTAAAAAATAAAGGGTTATCTAAATCGGAACTTGCAAGAGAGATGTCTGTAACAAGACAAACTGTTCAAGTTTGGTTAAAAAAAGGAACTGTTAGTCGTGATAATCTAATGAAATTATCTTCATTTTTTAACACGTCCGTATCATCTTTGGTGGGAGAAAAGAATGCTGTTAGTGAAATGGAAGTGACAGACGCAAATGTAATCAAACAAGAGCTAAAGTTGCTTATCGATTCGGTTCCCTCAAGCCATATCATACTGTTACAATATTTAAAGAAAATGTTATCAAAGTGACATTTAGTAGTGAAAAATCAAAAATTCTTGATTGCGTAGCTAGAATGTGGGTTAGTGTGTAAATCTTTGATTTTCCACTTATCCACATTGACTATAAAGATCTATAAGTATTTATTAATACTATTAAATGTATAGATCTATAAAAGCTATAAGTTGCGTAACCGCTTGTTTTTAAAGAAAAAAAAGACCTCAAATGATCACATTTAAGGTCTTTAACCTACAAAATATAGGTGTTCATGATCTTTTAAAAGGCTTTTTTGATCACTTATTAGGTGTATTTATGACAATTTTTAGGTGTACATGATCATTTTCTAGGTCTATTGGTGACATTTTGTAGGTGTTTTTTTTGATGTGAGCCTTTCATTAACCATAATTTGGCTTTTGTAGCAATTTGCCCTTCCAGCACTCTACTCTTGCTC
>NZ_AFWF01000043.1 GCF_000222605.1 Vibrio ichthyoenteri ATCC 700023
TTTTTTATATCATGTGAAAAGTTCCTTCACTGCGTAAGGTTAACTCCACTTCAGCACGCGAACTTCGTTGCCTTCTTCTGGCTTGGCGGGAATATTAAGCGACAGTAACAAAGATACGCCAGCCATTGCAGCGCCAATAAAGAACACCGCCGAAGGTGACACCAACCAAATCAGACCAAACGTGACCGGAATCACCACGGCCGCGATATGATTAATGGTAAATGAAACACCCGCTGTCGATGCCATATCAGCCGGATCGGCAATCTTTTGCAGGTAAGTTTTGATCGCTAGCGCCAATGCGAAAAACAAGTGATCAATGATGTATAGCGCAGCAGCCCATTCCGCAGTTTGCACAAACGCATAGCCCACAAAGACGCCAATAAGACCAATATACTCAAACATTAACGCTTTGCGCTCACCAACTTTACCGATAAAGCGGCCAATTTTTTTCGCAAAAAGGAAATTGAAGAAGTAGTTAGCAACAAAAAGCAGCGTAATATCCGATGCCGAATAACCAAAGCGCTCCACCATTAAAAAGCCGGCAAAGACAGTGAAGATCTGACGACGCGCACCACTCATAAAAGTCAGAGCATAATAAAGCCAGTAACGCTTACGTAGCACAAGCTTCTTGTTTTGTTGAACCTTGGTTTCAAACTGAGGAAATGCAAACGCAACCCACACCACTAAAGCAAAGCCGACCCCACCGAAGATCAGATAGATCCATTTAAACTCGAGTTTGAATATCTCCAATGATACCCATAACGCGGCATAGGTTAATAGTGAAGCCAAGGCACCAACAGAGATATATTTACCTAGCGCCTCTGGTGCTTCTTCTTTTGTCAGCCACTGTAGTGCCAAAGATTGCTTTAACGTCTCAAAATAGTGAAAGCCAGTAGACAACAACAGCGTTGTTAACAGCAAACCTGTCACTGACGGAAAGAACCCCGTCATCGCGCTACCGATAGAGAGCATTGCTAACGATAGAATCATAAAACGTTGCTCTCGAATAAACATCAGCACAAAAATGACCGTAAAGGCTAGAAAGCCTGGTATTTCGCGCACACTTTGCAATAGTCCAATATCTGCTCCATCAAAGTTTGCTTTTTCAATAACAAAGTTATTCAGTAAAGCCATCCAACTTGAAAAAGCGATTGGAACAATAATTGAGATGATTAATAAAAAGTTTTGTGGGGTTTTCCACCCAGAAGATTGGTTCATCAAACGGTTCCTTATAAAACGCCGCGTCAGGTTACCGTTTGGTATTGCAACACTCAAACATATTTACTTTTTATACAGAGCCACAAATATGCTATACCAAGACAAGACTCATAATGTAGACGTAAATATATGGATATAGTAATTCGCCCTACCCAGTCCTCCGATGCTGCTGCATTGACGGAACTCTTTTCTCAACCCAAAGCCCAAAGCGAGACCCTTCAGCTTCCTTTGCCCAGTGCAACGCTATGGCAACATCGCTTAGATAATATGCCCGAGAACATTTATAGCTACGTCGCTGAAGTGGATGGAATCGTGGTAGGTAATATTGGCTTTGAGCATCTACGCACTCCACGTCTTATTCATTGCGGCACCTTTGGCCTTGGTGTGCATGACAATTACCACGGATTAGGCATCGCGAGCCGTTTAATCGAAACAGTGCTGGATCTTGCCGATAATTGGCTACAAATCAAACGAATACAAATTGATGTTAATAGTGACAATCAAGTGGCTATTGCTTGTTATAAAAAATTTGGATTCGAAATTGAAGGCGAAGCTAAATGCTCTGTGTTTCGCCATGGTGAATACATTAGCACTTACTATATGGCGCGAATTAGAGCCTAATTATCACGCATATCTATATTACTGACGCGGTTTAACTATCGCGTTAGGCAAACCGCGTTAAGTCAACTGCGTTGAGAGCGCTGATGGGGAGCATACTAGCGCGAGAGCAGGTATTGCCACTGCCTATTTCGCTCAAGATATCCCGCAACAAAACTGCACTGCGCAATGACTTTACCCTCACGAGAAGCGATATCGGCCAACACTTGCTCCATCACCACGTTACCGTACCCTCGCCCCTGAATGGAAGACGGCACATGTGTCGAGGTGATGACAAAAACATCCCCTTCTCGACGAAACTTCACAATGGCGTACAAATCTTGCTCAAGAGAAACCGAAAACTGCTGTTTTTCTTGGTCTAATGTGACTACATGCATAGAATTGACTCCAAAAGTGATAACTAGCTCAAACTTATTCCCTACATTGAGGTTTGAACTCGAAGCAAACCCTCAATAGAATTTACTGCATATTCCCAATAGGCAAATAAGTTGAACTCTAATATGTCTATAAATACAAAAACTATTCTAGCGGGATAATGGTAGCGTAATGAATACCCAGTCAGAGACAAACGTGGAAACAAAAGCTCAACCAAGTAATGTCGACACGCGCGTTGCATCAGTCATAAATAGTGTCGATGCTTTACCAATGATAGATCACGGCCGTGAACTTAGCATCGGCATCGTCACGCCTGTCGGCACCAGTTTTCGGATCAAAAGTAATTTTATCGGTACTCACTCCAGCCACATGATTTTGGTTGAGTTACCAAAATTATCCGATGACAATATCAGAGACTTCTTCCAAGAAGGTTTTTGGGCCACGCTACGTGCCATCGCACCAAGGGGTGAAGGCGCTGTATTCAGCTTTCGTAGTCAAATTTTACACATCATTAAAGCGCCCATAGCAATGGTCGCGATGTCGATTCCACAAACGGTACAAGCAACCCCGCTGCGTAATGAGCCACGCTACGAAGTCAATCTGCGCGCTAAAGCCAACAGCACCAATCATCGTATTGATTGCGTCATGCGAGATTTGTCTAAAAGCGGTTGTCTTTACATTACCCCTTCCCTTACTCGACCTTTTGTCTCAGGGGAGAAAGTCGAACTGCTGATCTCGATCCCCGGTAAAGGGTCATCATTTGATTCGCTTAGTGGCACCATTTGTAACGTCAAACAATCTTCGCAGAAAAGAAGCTATGGCGTGCAGTTTGACGAGCGTGGTAAGGAAAACGCAAAAACCCTACTGGCGCATCTCAAATTTGATGGCAATCGACTATCACTGCGCTAGTCACCTTATCTGCTGGCAACATCTGGTCTTAATTTTAGGGCGATTTTGCGTCCTATTTTCATACTTTTTTGACACCTTTATCGGTATACTTTCGCCACCTCAACCTGATTACTATATTGAATGAACTACTTAACGACGTTTTTTAAAGGTCTTGCTATGGGCGCAGCTGATGTCGTGCCAGGCGTATCCGGCGGCACCATCGCTTTTATCACCGGCATCTATGATACCCTGCTAGAGAGCATTCGCCGCATCAACCCAACCGTCCTTAGGATTTGGAAACGTGAAGGCTTCAAAGCCGCATTTAGTCATATTAATGGTTTGTTTTTAATTGCTTTATTTGGCGGCGTGTTTACCAGTATCGCAACCCTAGCGAAACTGATTTCGTGGTTGCTCGTCACTCATCCTATTCCTCTATGGTCATTCTTTTTCGGTCTGATCCTTGTTTCTGTATTCCACATTCTAAAACAAGTAGAACAGCGCACGTTGGATCGCGGTATTTTCTTAGTTCTTGGGGTGGTATTCGCTTACTGCATTACCATTTTAAACCCGCTGCAAATGGAACCCACCAATCTCAACATCGTTTTCGCTGGGGCTATCGCGATATGCGCTATGATTCTACCGGGGATCTCTGGTAGCTTTATTCTGTTGCTTATCGGCATGTACGCGCCAGTATTAGGAGCGGTTAAGTCTTTTGACTTCGTGATTTTATCGCTCTTTTTAACCGGTTGTGTGGTCGGTTTACTGAGTTTTTCTCATGTCCTCTCATGGCTACTAAAACGTTTTAGAGACGTCACGCTGGTATTTTTAACGGGTTTGATGATTGGCACCCTACCAAAAATCTGGCCGTGGAAAGAAACCATTTCATGGCGTACCAACTCAAAAGGTGAAGAAGTGCCCCTGATTCAACACAACTTAACCCCATTTGAGTTTGAAAACGTGGTGAACCAGCCTGCCCATCTTGGCATGGCCATTATCATGATGGTGGCGGCAATTGCTTTGGTCATTGGTCTAGAAAAATTTGCTGAACGCTCTCAGCGTTAGACTCAGACTCCTTAACATTGTCCATTGAGGCCAGCCCATGCTGGCCTATTTTATATCCAGCACGAATTAATCCCTCCCTCATAGATTGCTCAACACCACCCCGTATAATCATTGTTGTGATGCTTTGCTTTAACATTGCAAGGCGGTTTAGCGACATCAACCGCACTATATCCAAACTAGCCAAAGGTTCACTAGTTACATTTCTGCTTGCAAAACGATAACATACGCACTTAACACAGCGCGCCGCCCAATTGTCATAACGTCTTTTTTTGCCGCGCTTTAGGATGATGTATGTTCAAGAAATTCGAAAGCTTCACCAAGGCCTTCCCCGACCAAGAGCCAGAGCAGCCACCACAAGGTATTTTTGCTTTTTGTCGTTACTATACGCGTGGATTTGAAGTGCCATTGGTCATTATGTCAATCATGGCTACCATCGTCGCGATTGTTGAGGTCTCACTGTTTGGTGCGATGGGCAACTTAGTCGACTGGCTCGCCAACAGTAACCCAGAGACCTTTTGGCAAGACAATAAATCAGATCTGATTTTTTATGGTGTTCTACTTTTAGTTGTGATGCCGATTATGGTTGTGGGGTATTCATTATTGGTGCACCAAACCTTGCTCGGTAACTATCCGATGTCTATCCGTTGGCTCGCCCACCGGTATTTGCTCAAGCAAAGTGTCAATTTCTATCAAGATGATTTTGCTGGCCGAGTCGCAACAAAAGTCATGCAAACCTCACTAGCGGTACGTGAAACCGTAATGAAAAGCATGGATGTATTTGTCTACGTATCGGTTTATTTCACCAGTATGATTGTTCTACTGGCGCAAGCCGATTGGCGTTTAGCGATCCCAATGTTATTTTGGCTGATCGCGTATATCTGTATCCAGATTTACTTTGTGCCAAAACTAAAACAAGTCGCCACCGAACAAGCGGACGCTCGCTCCTTAATGACGGGCCGAATTGTTGATAGCTACACCAATATTTCAACCGTTAAATTGTTCTCCCATAGCCACCGAGAAACCGAATACGCCGAAGAAGGTATGGAAGGTTTCCTGCAAACAGTTTATCGCCAAATGCGCCTTGTAACAGGCTTTGATGTCGCGGTTGAAGTGACCAACTACATTCTCGTCTTTTCTATTGCGACCCTCTCTATCGTGTTGTGGATGGACAGCGCTATTAGCATTGGAGCTATTGCGATTGCGATCAGTTTAGCGCTACGAATCAATGGTATGTCAATGTGGATCATGTGGGAAGTTGGCGCTCTGTTTGAGAACATGGGTACGGTTGTTGATGGCATGAAAACCTTATCCAAACCTATCGATATCGAAGACAAAGCCGATGCAAAACCCCTTAATGTCACTCAAGGTGGCATCGAGTTCAACGACGTCAGCTTCCATTATGGCGATAAAAATAAAGGCGTTATCAGCAACATGAATCTGGCAATCAAACCAGGGGAAAAGGTGGGGTTAGTCGGCCGTTCTGGCGCCGGTAAATCAACCTTGGTTAACCTGCTGCTTCGCTTCCATGATGTCGAACAAGGGCAAATTAAGATCGATGGACAAGTGATCTCTGACGTCACTCAAGAGTCCTTGCGCAGCAATATTGGTATGGTGACACAAGATACTTCACTGCTTCACCGTTCGATTCGCGATAACATCTTGTATGGCAGACCTGATGCGACGGAAGAGGAACTGCTACGAGCAACCAAGCAAGCCCATGCACACGAATTCATCCAAACCCTTAACGACCCGTTTGGTAATGAAGGCTACGATGCTCAAGTTGGTGAGCGCGGTGTGAAACTGTCCGGAGGTCAGCGTCAGCGAGTGGCTATCTCTCGCGTGCTGCTAAAAGATGCACCGTTATTAGTGCTCGATGAAGCGACATCAGCACTTGATTCCGAGGTAGAAGCCGCTATTCAAGAAAGTTTGAATGAGTTGATGGAAGGCAAAACCGTGATTGCTATTGCTCACCGCTTATCGACTATTGCCGCGATGGATCGTTTGATTGTACTCGACCAAGGGCAAATCGTTGAGCAAGGTTCGCATCAAGAACTGTTGCAAAATCAAGGGATTTACGCTCAGCTCTGGGCTCATCAAACCGGTGGTTTCCTGGGTGAAAAAGAGTAACCGCAGCAAGACTAGCCGATAAATCTCCGAAAGCCCTCAGTTGAGGGCTTTTTGCTAACCGCAGACTCCGTTATACTCGCCACACTTTTTTAAACCACGAGTTTTTAGTCAATGAACAAAAGTTTGCTTACCAATATCATCGCCCTCGCTCTGCTGGCTGGCGGTCATATTTTTGCTAACCAACTGGCCTTTTATGCTGGTCTTTTTGCTTTCTCTGGAGCCATTACCAACTGGTTAGCGATTCATATGTTGTTTGAAAAAGTACCCGGTTTGTATGGCTCTGGTGTGATCCCAGCTCGCTTTGAAGAGTTTAAACTGGCGATTAAACAATTGATGATGGAACAGTTTTTTACGGCCAAAAACATCGATAAGTTTCTTAGCCAAGAAATGGACAGTAGCAAGTCTCTTAACCTTGAACCTGTAATTGCAAAAATCGACCTCAATCCGACTTTTGATTCTTTGGTCGAGGTCATTGCTCAATCTTCTTTTGGCGGCATGCTCGCCATGTTCGGCGGAACCGAGGCACTACAACCATTAAAACAGCCGTTTGTCGAAAAAATGCAGCAATCGATGGTGGAAATTAGTCAAAGTGATGCGGTGAAACAGGCACTAAAAGAGCAAATGGAATCACCGGCGATGATGGACGAGATCAAAACCAACATTGAAAACATCATTGATCAGCGCTTAAACGAGCTCACGCCAAAATTGGTCAAAGAGATGGTACAAAAAATGATTAAAGAACATCTTGGCTGGTTGGTCGTATGGGGCGGTGTCTTTGGCGGCTTAATCGGTATTGCCTCTTCTTTCGTTGCCTAGCGCGCATTACAGCGTCATGCATTACAACGACAGACAGTAAGCATAAACACGGTGAATCCTATCTGGTTCACCGTTTTTGTAC
>NZ_AFWF01000042.1 GCF_000222605.1 Vibrio ichthyoenteri ATCC 700023
AATGAGAGTGGGATAAAGCCGTTAAAAGAGTTTGCTAGAAAGCTTCTTCCTTACCTTCATGGTATTACTGCCTCAGCCATTTATCCGTTGAATACGTGCACCCTTGAAGGGATAAACAACAAAATAAAGTTAATCAAGCGGATGGGGTATGGTTATCGAGATACCGATTACTTTTTCTTAAAGATAAAAGCGGCTTTCCCCGGAAAGCCGCGATGAACCATAAAAAAGGCTTCCAACTCAGTTGAAAGCCTTTTTTATAAACCTTAAGTAAGCACCCGAAGGTGACGTAGATCGAGCCACGAATTAATCATTCAAAGCATGATTTAGGCTTTATCAGTTCGGAGCTGATTTGTTCATATTATCTACAAAAATCATTTACTACAACTGCTTTAAAGTAAAAACATGGGCGCTCTTAGGCTCTGCACTACAAACTGAATCTGGAGGGGTTTCCCCCTCCAGTCCAGCACTACTTCACTGCTTCGTAGACAACAAAATGGGCTAGAAAACTTGTGCTACCGTTTTGGTAACGAACCTCACAAAGTGAGTCCCGCACGATCCACAGACCACACAAGATTGTGACACAAAGTACAATCAACCCCGCTAACGCGGTATTATTTTTCGGCATTTTTGTTGCCTCCACAATGAAGAGGCTCTACAATGAGTTTGTGAGACATCACTAAGGCCTCGTTAAATGAAAGTTACTGCTTCAACAGTAACCGGATAACGGGGCTTTTGTTTATCAGCCATTTACAAAACGCTCATGACTGATAAGCCAAGAGCGCCCAATGCGATTCTATCAGAATTATCTCCGCTAAATCTATCTTTATACGCCTGACTCCATCACATTGAATTGACACTAATTTCTTCACTTACTCACAAAAAAAGTGCATAAGCTGGGGATGGTTAATAATCAGCCAACCTGTGATTCAAACTTATCAATATAGCGTTTCTGCTGCAGATTAATCTCTTCTAGCGACCCAATCTTCTGACTTTGCGACTGCGCTTGTGCCTTAACCTCACGCAATTCATTCAAGGCGGATTGGTAGTTTGCTTCCATCGTCGTTGCTTTTGAGACTAACGAACTATGTTGTGTTTCAAAGTCCGTAATCCGTTTTTCCATTGTACTAGCGATAGAGGCTGAACCTTCTAGTTGTGTGGATAGCTTAGTGACTTGCTGTGCCAGATCGTGATTTTCAGTTTGCAATGAAACATTGCGCTCTTCTATCTGACCCTGCTTTGCTTTAACTTCATCGACATAGTCCTGGTTGCTTTCTAATTTAAGTTCCGATTTAGCTAACTCAGTACGCAATGACTCATTAGCCTTGGTCGAATCAACCAGATCTTTTTCCAATTGAGTAATTCGTTGGCGCAATTCTAGCGTCAGAACTTCATGGGATTGTTCGATCTTGCTCATTTCAGCTTCATAATGATTAAGCTGCTGACTACTCTCGGATTTTAGTCGAACAATATATTTGTCTTGCTGCTCAACGACAGCATTTTGTTTATACAATCGCTCTTCAGCTTTTGATAACTCGTCGATGGCCATATCACGCTGCTCGTTCGCTTCGTCAGCCATGCCTTTATAGCGCTGTTCTGCTTCAACGCTAAAACGCGAGATCTCCTTCATGAACATTTGTGTAAATTCTGAGCTAAAACCCAACTTGTCGTAAAGAGATTTCTCATTAGCTTCAAGCTCTTTACGCCAGTTAGCGTAATACTTATGAACCGTAGACGTACTCGATATATCGGGTAAAAAGGTGAGAATAACTCGAACACTGACCTTCTCACCTTTGCTGTAAAGCTCATTACAAATCTCATTAATTCGCTCTTGTGTGTTATCGGTACACGGCGTTTTCATGAACATTTTTCAACCAATTATCTTGCAGTATTCTTTGAAATTTGATCAAATCCACCTCCCTAGAATCACGATGTAATCTATTTTGCTGCTTGATATTGAAGACTTCCTAGAACACTTTTCTGATCCAAGAGATGAAAACAAAGTAATTTATCCTTTATCATCACTCTTATTCATGTCGTTCTGCGCCGTAGGCTCTGGCGCTGAAACCTGGGCGGATATAATTACATGGGCTGAGACCAATGAAGACTGGATAGCTAAACATGTCAATATGTCTGAAGGCGTACCAAGTTATAGTACGATCCGTCGACTATTCATCTTAATTAAGCCTTCTAAACTTCAGGCTTTACTGCATGGGATTGTTGAATCTCATCATCCAAACAAAAAGAAAGAAGACCACATTGCCATTGATGGTAAAACATTGCGTGGTAGTCGCTGTGACAGCAAGAACATTCGCGCTATGCAGATCGTGAGTGCATTAAGTATTGAGAATAAATTCACTTTAGCCGAGGTTAAAACTCACAAGAAATCTAATGAAATCAAAGCGATTCCTTTATTGCTTGGTATGCTAGAGTTGGACGGTGTTACTGTGTCCGTTGATGCAATTGGGTGTAACAGCACCATCATTGAGGCAATCTTAGCTCAAGGCACACACTATGTGATTGGTCTCAAAAAAAATCAACCTTCAATATTTAACAAAATAGTCACCTACGCAGCCGGTGATGGCACTCGACTGGAAAACCTTGTTTCTGATGGTTTTGACGATGGGCATGGACGTTTAGTAAGGCGACGGTATTTCGCATTTTCATTACCCGATGACATTCGAGATAATGGCTTACCAAAGATGAATACCTGTATTGTGGTCGATCGCATTGT
>NZ_AFWF01000041.1 GCF_000222605.1 Vibrio ichthyoenteri ATCC 700023
TTTTAGAGCTTGGTTGTGGTAATGGTACCTATACCGAAAGTCTTATTGATGTCAGTGACAGCATTGTGGCAACCGATATATCTTTGCCGATGTTGGACGTTTGCAAAATTCGTTTTGAATATCAGCCCAAAGTCGTGGTCGAACAAGCTGATTGCTTTGCGCTACGCTATAAAGATAAATCGTTTGATACGGTTTTCATGGCCAATTTGTTGCATGTGATCCCCAACCCTGTTCACGCGTTACAAGAGTGTATGCGAGTACTCAAACCTGGTGGCAGAATTATCCTCATCAGTTTTACTCTCCACGGCATGACGCTGTGCAATAAGTTGGCACTGAAATATCGCTATCTACGTAAATATGGCATCAAGTCGGCTAATAATACGGTGATGACACCAGTCCTTGCCCATGAACTGGCTGCGACGGCAGGCTTCCAAAATGTGGCAACCGAGCTGTTGGGTAAGCGCGTCAAAGCCGTCTATCTCAATGCAGAAAAGGTCAGCGAGTTGCATTTACGGGCGGCTTTATTTTTATTGCGTCACGAATACTTGCCGCCATTAGCGTTAAATTGATCGAGCCGGCGATCAATTCGATGGTTTGCGCGATATAAAATGCTTGATTAAAGTGCGCTTGGCTAGCCAAAAGGTTGAGGTACAGTGCACAAGGCAGCAAGATCAATAAGCCGTTCAATGCCACAATTGGCATCCGTTTTTTCTTTTTCCCCAAGATGCCTTGGCCTGACTTGACGTTTGGCGCTAATTTACTGCCGGTAATCCCCGTTAGTGCCATGAGTGGAATTAAGAACCAGACAGCATAAGCGATCACTTGCTTTACTTGGCTAATGGTACTCTTATCAGCGAGTAGCTCGCTGATAAGAGTACTGGCAAAGAAACTTGCGATCATTAGAAAAGCCAAGATGGCACAGGTTTTATGTAGTCTGATTAAGGCTGTTTTCATTCTATTGCTCTCTATAAAAAAGGGGGGGGGGAACGGGTACGTTGATAATTACCAACGTGAACGATAGGTGCGATGACAACTACGACATGTCTGTTGCGCCGCTTTAATACCTTGCTCAGCAAGATCCACATTGTGCTCTTTTGTTGCTCTGTAGAGCGTTTCAAAGCCTTGATCCATTTGCAGCATCAATTGATCAAATTCGTTTGGCTGTTGCCAAATTTTGTCACTCGCTTTACTGCCTTCTTGGCTCCCTTGGGGAAAGCTGTGCTGCAAGCTCTCGCTCGCTTGTTGTAGTTGTGTTGCATTAAGCTCAACCGTTAGCCAATCTGTGTCAACGCCATCTAAATTATCATTTGCTTCTTTAAGTTGTTGTTCAATATGGACAAACGCTTCTTGGCGAGCGTTTATGATTTCGGTATTGCTATTTGCTAGAGCAATACAAGGGATCATTAGTGCGATGAGAGTTAGGTGGATTTTCATGTCGTCATTCTCGTTATTCAGTGATGTTGTTATCAGGACAGTAATTAATTTACACAACAACAGTTGCGAACGCAACTGTTGTTGTGTAAATTAATTGCCATTGCAGCTTGGGTGCAAATTGAACGGGCAACTAAGTATCTGAATAAAAGAGTAATTGAGGTTTAATATGAAAGTTTGGGATTTAGCTACGCGCCTATATCACTGGTTACAAGCACTGCTGTTTATCGCGTTACTCGTGAGTGGTAACTCTGGCAATGGTCCGCATATCCAGTTGGGGCTTGCACTCTTAACTTTAATTATATGGCGGTTGATTTGGGGTGTGGTCGGCAGTGAAACCAGCCGTTTTCGCTATTTTGTGTCTTCACCGATCACCAGCTTAAAGTACGCCGCTGGCCGAGTCGCGGCAAAAGTGGGGCATAATCCGCTGGGTGCATGGATGGTCGTTAGCCTACTCGCCGCCTTATTTATTCAATGTATCTCTGGTTTAGCCCTTGCGGGTTTATTGGATGGACTTCCACTGGCTCATCTATGGTTAACGGATACTATTTTTGAGTTATTGGTACAGGCACATGTGGTGCTAGCGGATGTTTTACCCGCTCTGGTGGTTGTGCATCTTGCGGCGATTTTAATCTATAAATTGCGTGGAAAAGGATTAGTAAAGGCGATGATTACCGGGGTGCAAAGTCATGTTGAGTCTGCACAGCCAGTGGTTTTTGTCTCGCAAGGTTACGCATTTTTAATGCTCGTTGTGGCAGTATTGGTTACTATAGCAATAATTGCATTATCAACAATTTAAACAGTGGTGTTAACAATGAGTGATACTTTTGACAGACAGTCGAGCTTTGGCTGGATGATTAACGTGGTGGCTGGCAAAGCGGAAAAAATGTTTGATGCTGAGTTGAAAAAACACGGTTTGAGTGTCGCGCTGTGGCCAACCATGATGTGTTTGTGGGAAGAGGAAGGGGTGACTCAGCGAGACATCGCTGCGAAATCGAAAGTTGAGAATTCAACCACCACTCGCACACTTGATAAGCTTGAAAATCTCGGTTTAGTCGAGCGTCGCGCTGATCCACACAGCCGCCGCTCATATCGTATCTATCTAACCGAGCAGGGAAAAGCACTAAAGAATGATTTATTGCCGATTCCGATGATGGTCAATCAAACCATGTTAAGCAGCTTAGATAGCGCCGAACAACAGCAAATGATTGCATTGCTGCAAAAAATGGTGGCAGCGGTATAGCCTTTATAACAAGTAAACTACAAGGTTTACTTTCTTCTCGTTGATAGTATGATGCGCGCTAACTTATTATTGATGTGTCACTGCTTTGATTAAACGTACTTTCCTTACCACCGTTTTAACCTCATTGTTTTCGTTCTCTGCACAAGCTGAATCATTTTCACTGCCTATTTGGAAAGATAAAGCAGAGGCTTTGGGTTACGAACTACCAAAAGCGGTGGGTATTAGTTTCGGGTATATGGTGCTTGAACAAGGCATTAGTGTTGATTCAATTGAATTGACCGGAATTCCTGTTGTTGACATGTTAGGTGTAGATCTTGAAGCGCATGGTGGCACGCAAAAAACCGAAGTGATGACCTTACGCGCTGACGCATGGTTATTCCCGTTTCTGAACGTTTATGCATTGGTTGGTATTCTCGAGGGATACTCTAAAACTGACGTCTCCATTTCTTTTTTTGATGGAGCATTGAAACCGAAGAAAACCATTGATTTTGAATTGGCTCTTGAAGGGTATACCTCTGGCGCTGGCCTTGTCCTTGCGGGGGGTTACAAGAATGTATTTGGTTTGGTGGATCTCAATTATTCTAAGACCAAGCTATCGATTATTGATGGTGAAATTGATGCGATTGTGATTTCACCGCGTATTGGTTACGATCTTACTAAGCATGGTTTTCCTCTTCGCGTATGGGCTGGTGCTATGTATCAAGATGTAGAACAGACCCTGAAAGGTAATTTAGATGATATTGCTCCTAACATGCCAGGTGGATTTACTGTCAAACAGCATCTCACCACCAAGTGGAATCCTCTGCTTGGGATGCAATATCAAGTGACAGACAGTTGGTACTTGCTGGGGGAAGTGGGTTTAGGCGATCGTAAGAGTGCTTTCCTCTCGATTGATCATCGTTTCTAATTAATAAGCATCGTAGAAATTGAATTTTAAAAGCCGCTCAGCGTTATCGTTAGGCGGCTTTTTTCATTGCATGACGAATATGGTGGGTAAGCTTAATCTCGCATCTTTCCGCGCAAAGATTTGGTTTGGCTTTTGATGCCCTTTGCCTTGAGGCGACGCTCTTTTGAACCACGAGTTGGTTTGGTGGCTCGACGATGCTTTTGCACCACGGTCGCCGCGCGGATCAATTCTGCTAAGCGGTTAAGCGCATCTTCTTTATTTTGCTCTTGGGTACGAAATTGCTGAGCTTTAATGGTGATGACGCCATCTTTAGAAATGCGTGAATCCTTAAGTGCCAGCAAACGTTCTTTATAGAAAGCAGGTAAAGAAGAGTGGTTGATATCAAACTGCAAGTGAATGGCAGAAGATACTTTATTGACGTTTTGACCACCCGCACCTTGGGCGCGGATGGCCGTCATTTGTATTTCCCATGCTTGTAGTGTGACAGTGTTGGATATTGTTAACATAATTCTCCGCCGCGAGATGGCGGCGTGGTGGTATGGATATTAAGTGTGAATCTTTAATTCATTGGCGGTTACTGTAGCATAGCGGCGGTTTGATCACCCATAGCAATTAGTTTATCAAGAATTCGTTCACCATCGGCTCGCAGGCCATTGTGCTCATATTCATTGGTGATCCATGCACTTGCGTTACCCAGTAGGGCTAAGGTTTCACGGCTAAAGTCCATTTCAACAAACATATCATCCGCGTATACCGCGCAGCTCACTGGCACGGTGTTGTTTGCCAGTTGCTTAGCATCATACAGCGCAGGCCAATCATTTTTTGCAGCTAATAATTCTGCCGCGTGTTGCAGTGGTTTGAGATTGGCGTATTGCTCAAACATCCATGGGAAGACCATTTCTCCAGTAAAGTAGAACGGTTGGCCTTTTTGGTAATTAAATGGGCTCAATTCACTACGTACGCGCTGGGCACTCCAATTTGACGCTTCACCTTGGCAGTAGATCGATTCATGCAAAATGGCGTAGATGGGATTGGTTTGAAAGCCTTGTTCGGCGAGCATGGCATTAAGAAATTCGTAGCGCAGCTGTGGTTGGCCATTGATTTCGACAAAGGCATTTTCGAGCAGGTAATAAGTGGCAATGAAGCTGTCGCTCATGCCAAAGTTAATGCCAATTTGTTGGAATTGTTCTACGGTAAAACGCTGTCCATTGGGCAGGAATTCGTCGTGATCGAGCAAATGATTGGCAATCGCTTGGCACATCGCCTGCGCTTGTGGGAATTGGCGAAAGAAGGCTTGGTTCTTATCCATGGTGCGCTTAAATGTCGCGCGGTACACATCATCGGCCGGGCGTGAAATTGAAGGTACGCCACCTGTAATGTAGCTCCGCAATAGGCTGTGTGGAAACAGCGACAGGTACGTCAAAGAGCAAAAGCCCCCAAAGCTCTGACCGAGAATAGCCCACTGTTCGACACCGAATTGCTGGCGAATAGTCTCGGCATCGCGAACGATGTTATCTGCGCGAAAATGGCTTAGGTACTCCGCTTGCTGCTCGGGCGTGAATGACGCAAGGGTTTGGTGCGATATTACTGAGCTATTGCCGGTGCCACGTTGATCAAGCAGTAACACGCGATAAGTTTGTAATGCACGTTTCAACCAACCGCCGTGGCCATTAGGACGTTGTGCTGGAAAGCCCGGGCCTCCTTGAAAATAAACCAGCCAAGGCTTATCACTCAACTCATCACCGACTAAGCGCACTTCACGAGCGAAAAGGGTAAGTTGACCTTGCGCTAGGTCGTTGTAGTTGAGTGGTACAGTAAAGTAATGCGGTAGGTAGTGAACACCCTGCTGGATAAAAGCTTGTGCATGTAACATTGAAACGATTCCTAATGTGGCCTTACAGCGGTTCGAGCGTTTATTTTAGCATCGACTTGCTGACTTATTCATCCTAAAGCGAACAGTGCAAATCGTTTGGCTTTATAAAGCAAAAGGCGTAGATGAAAGGGAACTTGATTAAAAAGAGCATTCCCTTGGGAATGCTCAGTGTTGGTCAGATGATGATGGCCTTGTATGCCAACAACGGATTAGTGGTACATCCGTCTCACGATAAAGGAGTCTGTTGGTAGCGAGAGCATCGATTCCTTATCTTCCATATAACGGCGTTCAAACGATGTCGTTCGGTAACCGACGGGAGCAACGTCGATAATTTGTTTGACCAGTTTTTGCACCTCTGGATCTGAGATTGATACCGCTTGTTCTAGCTGCTTGTGCAATTGAGGTACCAGTTGTTCGTAGCGAGCCATTTTTAATCTCAGTTTGCTCTCGGGGTTTCTTGCCATACTCATGGCTGTCGCCCCGTTTTTACTCTCGATATCCAATTGTGCGCCTGCTCGAGTTAGTAGCTTAATAATAGAGTATTCGCCCCTTTTACTCGCGGTCATCAGCGCTGTTTCTCCCGTCTCTTTGTTTTGCTCATTAACATCCACCCCAATGCTAATCAAATATTTGACTACCTTTGGCGATTGAAGACTGGCCATCATTAATGGATTGAGGTCGTAACGACTGGAGATATCCAGACTGGCATTGGCCTGTACTAAACGCTCTACTATGGCGACGTGATCATCAAAGATTGCTTCTATCAGGGCAGAGTCTCCCCATTTGCCTTTTGCGTTGATGTCGTCAACACCGGCTTCTAGTAGTAGGTTGACCACTTCCAACGAACCTCGAGAACTCGCAAATATTAGCGCAGTTCGAGCGTATTCAGGTTCTATTGCATTGACGTCGGCATTGGCCTTAATAAGCAGTTGTGCAATAACAGGATTTCGTTGGATCGCCGCCACCATTAACGCGGTATAACCATAACCGTTAATGGCATTGATGTTAGCCCCTTCGTTTATGAGTTTATTCACGGTCTCGGCGCAGTCGTGATCAATGGCATAGAATAGTGGTTGTTGCTGCTGTTGACTGAAAGTTTGTTGGCATAGCGCCTTATCTTTAGGTAGCACAGAGTAAGCAGGTGGCTGGTACTGCTCAAGTAAGATCACAATCTCGTCATGACCATTTTCTTTGGCATAATCTAATGGGGATTTACCAAAGTTGTCCCTTATATAAGTTCTTGGATTGGCTTTGAGTAGCTGTTTTACGGTTTCAGTATGGCCTTTATCGCTGGCGAAAATGAGGGCTGTTTGAGCGTTATAGCCATTGGATGATTGAATATCGACAGTGGCATTCTCTGCTAACAGTTTTTCAACTATCGCGGCATTTCCTTCCCAGCTTGCCATCATTAAGGCGGTGAAGCCTCGCTCGTCAGCGAGATCGAGGTTTGCCTTGGCTTTAATTAATTCATCGACGATCTCTGCATGGTTGTTTTTGGCTGCGTACATCAGTGCTGTCATTGCGTTATCGTCGATGAGATCGGGCTTAGCGTTCGCAGCGATTAATTGTTGCGCGGCATGAATGCTGCCATTTTTAGCCGCGGCGATTAAGGCGGTGATCCCTGAGTGGGTGGCTGTATCAACGTTAGCTTCTGCTTTAATGAGTTGCTCGATGATCAATGATTGATCTTCGATGGCGGCATAGATCAGTGGCGTCGCGTGCAAATAGTCAGTCACGTTAGGATCTGCACCCATTTTGAGCATTTCACCGACTCTAATAGAACATTGGTATTCAACGGCGTTAAACAGCCGATCTGGCGCTGTAAAATCAAGGTTATTGCATGGGTCTTGCTGGGCGTGGATAGATGTCGATAGACCTGCTGCGATGACAAAGGCCAGCAGTGATTTTTTGCTCATGGTGATGATTATCTCCGGTGCAACAATAAAAGAGGGAATGCTTGACGTCTAAAAAGCTTATTAGGGCCAGAACTTATGACGATAGTGGAATAAGGCTAAATAAAAACAGTAGGTTATGCAATTGCATGGGTCACGAAATCAGTTTTGGATCAGCCATTCTTGTGTCGGGCGATGAGGGGATTAAAGCGTTTTGTTAGTGCTTATGTTCTGCCTATTGGCGCTCGGCCGTGCTGACTGAATGGCTTTGTGATGTCGAATTGGCTGTGTAGTTAACGGCATCATTTAGCGAACGAAGAAGGGAACGCACGATTTATCAATAACAAAAGAAGCCTTAGTCAATAAGCAATGGTCTATATTTTAAACTGTTAATAACGCTGTCGGTGATGAGGTAGGAGGTGACAATGGGTGAAATCGCAGGCTATTCTCAGGCGATCGTTGCGAAGCGAACCGACTGGACCAAGGAAATATTCAGTCTTCGTCTAAGTGGCGCTAACTTATCTTTTAAAGCGGGTCAGTTTACCAAATTGGCACTAGTTGATGATGAAGGTCATACCATCTCCCGAGCTTACTCGTTGGTTAATGCGCCTCTGACGAGCAGTGATATGTTGGAGTTTTTGATTGTCGCTAATGAGAGTGGACAACTGAGTCCTCGTCTACATCAACTGAAAGAAGGGCAGACAATCTACGTCGGCCAGCGAGCCAATGGTGATCTGACATTCGAATCCATTCCTAAGCAAAGTGAAGAGTTATGGCTGCTATCGACGGGAACAGGCATTGGTCCTTTTTTAGCGTTGTTGGACGACATTAATTTTAGACCGCATAACAGAAGAATCGTCTTGGTACATGGTGTCAGGCATCAATCTGACCTCGTCTATCGTTATTTGATTAATCAACTGGTGGAGCAATACGAAGGGCGATTGATTTACCAACCGGTGGTGTCTCGGCAGCACATTGAAGGTGCACTGTTCGGTCGAATTCCAGCATTGATCGACAGTGGGGAGTTGATGAATAGTACACAGACAGAGTTTGATGCGCAGAAAAGCTTTGTGATGTTATGCGGTAATCCTGAGATGATCAAAGACACGCTCAATACTTTGACTGCAAGAGGGTTAGCCAAACATCGAGCAGCCCAACCTGGCAACATTATGTATGAGCGTTATTGGTAAAGATGATGGTTGATTGAGGATGCTATTGGTCGAATGGCACCTCATCCAGCAACCAAAAATCAAGCACATGAATCGTCTCGTCGCATTTCCCCTTCAATATTTGATAGTTGGGTTTGTAGGACTGACCGAGGTAGGTCGTGCGTATCAACTCACCCGTTTTCACATCGACTTGTGTTACAACCCGTCCTTTGAAGTTTTGGAATAATACAAACTGCTCACTACGATAGACCATTTGTTCACGATAAAACAAAAAGGTGTCGGAGCTTTCCAAAAGTTCGCATTTTAATGGCAATGAATTAGGCCCTGTAGACGATGCAGGCGTCGTTAACAGCAGTACGGCGAAGATAATGGAATTCATAATACGCTCCTATAAGACAGCCAAGACGTTGTATAAAGTATAGGTGGCGAAAAATGGAGAGGGGTAAAAAGTTGTTTCTAAATTGAGAATGCGCTAATAAGCCAGCTTAGCTTGCGTTGTGTGATCTCACGAGAGGAAAAATTTCATCAGGTGAGAATCAAACAAAGATGTATATCGTGTCTGTCCCTTCATGCGCGTTACTCTGGTGACCTGAAGGATGAAATGAGATAGCGACAGAATGAATTTGATCGTCAATGTACACAAAGGTGTACGTAAGGTTGGCTTTGAGATGGCGACGCGCCAAGCGTGGAAATGTGGCGTAAAGGCGAATGTGGTTAGTCGTGTTGTTGGCATCGCGAAAGGACAAATTGTTTGTGTGATTGAAGGTTGTCGAGCGGAGCTATCAACACCATTGAATAACCCGCTGCACGATGATGATAAGCAAGGGCGCTATATATTTATTGGTGGTGTGTGCTGGGAGCCAAACTCGCTACTTGCCCCAGGCTTTCCTGAGTTTATGTTTATGCATGTACGCAATCTTAGCTCAAAACATAAGTATATGACGGACGACCAACTGCTGATGAATCTAGCTTAGACGAGCGTCATTATGTTGTCTTTATTTCTCAAAAGTATGCTGGGCGCGGCAGCTGTATTGATCATTGCGCTATTATCTCGAACGCCACATTTTTTTGTTGCTGGGTTAGTGCCCTTGTTTCCGACTTTTGCTCTGATTGCACACTATATTGTCGGTGAAGAGAAAGGGATGGAGGGCCTACGCGAAACAGCCTTGTTTGGATTGTTTTCCTTACTACCATATGCTGCATATTTAGTTGCGGTTTATTGGCTGAGTTATCGCTATCCATTACCGACGACATTAGCCCTAGCTACGGTGGTTTGGCTATTTGCCGCTGCCGTACTGCTGTTTTTTTGGTCTAGATAAACAAAAAGGAGGCGAATGCCTCCTTTTTTCATCAATCGAGTGAACTAAAGATTAGAAACCTTTGATGTTCTCTGCTTCTAGCTCATGGAAGTACTTAACTGTCTTCACTTTAAGCTCTTGAGTTGATGGTTCATCACATACGATCACTGATTTAGGGTGTAGCTGAAGTGCAGATACAGTCCATAGGTGGTTTACGCTGCCTTCAACTGCTGCTTCTAGAGCGAGCGCTTTGTTGTGGCCTGTAACCAGAATCATGATTTCTTGCGCGTCTAGTAGAGTACCAACACCAATAGTGAGTGCATACTTAGGTACTTGGTTGATGTCGCCATCGAAGAAGCGAGAGTTTGCGATGCGAGTTTCTTCAGTCAGAGTCTTAATACGAGTACGTGAAGACAGAGAAGAAGCTGGCTCGTTAAATGCGATATGACCGTCGTTACCTACGCCGCCCATGAATAGGTTGATCTTGCCGTAAGACTTGATTTTGTCTTCGTAACGTTGACATTCAACTTCGTTATCTGTTGCGTTACCGTCAAGCAGGTTGATGTTCTCATCCTGAATGTCGATGTGGTTGAAGAAGTTGTTGTACATGAAAGAACGGTATGACTCTGGGTGATCCGCAGGGATACCAATGTACTCATCCATGTTGAAAGTAACTACGTGCTTAAAGCTAACTTCGCCAGCTTTGTGCAATTCAATTAGTGCATTGTAAGTTGCTAGAGGAGTACCACCTGTTGGTAGACCTAGAACGAACGGACGCTCAGCTGTTGGTGCGAAATCGTTAATACGTTTTACGATATGCGCTGCTGCCCATTTACCTACTTGTGCTGCTTGTTGAAGCGGGATAAGTCTCATTTTTTGCCCCTAATTATTGGAATTCAATATGCTGTACACATTAATTCGCATTATAAAATAAGTGATCTGGTTGTTCTATTGTTTTTGGTCAATTTTTGTCATTTCTTTTGTAAATGATGCGATAAATGTTAACGCATACGTTTGCTAAGCACGGTAGTAGCCTTTCGATATGCTAAATTATATTACGTGCAATAGGATTTTTTATTCAGCGAACTATCAATAGTATGAAAGAATAGCCATCGGTTTGCTAAGCACATTAAAAGCGATATCGAAAGCCGTTATGATTCGCTGATCTCGTTTTATTAATGCTTGGTTAAACCCAAAGGCGACAGTGAGGTATGATGAAATACCTCAATGTTTAGCGATGAAAGCCGATATAGTCTGGTAACGAGCATTGCAATATTTATCATAATGCAAAGGGTTGCATTCCAACTGAAGTAAGTAGCCCAAGGTGCGCTGGGGTAGAGTAAGTACAGCGACCATTAAATCAACGTGTGGCAAAAAATAATGAATATGATGGGGATCGCCATTGGAGCGACCGGGTTACTGTTACTGTTACTGTTTGTCTGGATGCTAGCGCTGTCTTTAAGGCAAAAGCGTGTCGAGCGTGAGCGTAAGCAACGCGCAGTCGCTTATCGTAAAGCCCTAGAAAGAGATCGAAAACAAGAAGAAGAAGAGCGCGTCAGGAAAGCGGAAAATGGCGACCTTACGATGATCTTATATTTGGCGAAAGAGGCGGAGCGGACCAATTTGCGTAAGGCACTATATTGGTACCATAAAGCGGCACTGCAAGATAACGTGACAGGCATGTATGGCATTGTTCGCTTAAGCGAACGGATGCGCGATGACATGGTATTAAGAGAGCAAGCTAAATTTTGGAAAATGGCCATTGCAGCAAGCGATGGTGATATGGCCGCAAAATTTCAAATGGCTGAAGCGCTTTATTATGGGCGTGGCGTCGAGCAAAATTTTGAAAAAGGCTTCGCAATTATGGAAGAAGCAGCATTGCAACAGTATGTACCCGCAATGTTGTTTTTGGGAGATTGGATGGTGGCTAATGCTAACCCTTCGCCTAGTCCTATTGCATCGACTGAGTGGTTTAGAGAAGTGGCATTACTGCGCAATAATGAGGGGCGGATGAAGCTCGGTCTCAATTATTTGAACGGTATCGGTGTCGAGCCTGATTTTGACCACGGTTGCTATTGGTTAGAGCGAGCGGCAGAAAAAGGCTATGTTCCTGCGATGTATAAAGCTGGGGAAGTTTGGCTGGATCATGGTGTGAGCGGTCGATGTATTGCTTATATTTGGCTATTTTTGGCCGGCCAAATAGGTCATGAAGAGGCGCGAATCTTGCGCGAAAAAGTGGCGTTGAACCTGAGTGTCGATACGGTAGTGGGTTTACAAGCGCTATCTAAGCCAATGTTAAAGCGCATATTGAACAATAAAGTCGGAAAACACGCGTTAATTAAAGCGTTTAACAAGCTCTATAAACGCAGCATTGATATTGATAAATACGACTTAACCCCTGAATTGACTAACAGTCATACAGCCAGTGAAGAGCAGCATAAGGAAGCTGATTTGGCTGGTATGGCTGAGAATGCTGCTGAAGATTCATTGCATGATACGCACGAAATGAAGAGCACACAGCCATCGTTAGATTTTTCTCAATCACCAATGGATAAGCCCGTAGTTAAGAGCTAAACGCGCTACGTAAAGAATCCGCGAATAACAAAAGCCCACGCAATGACGTGGGCTTTTAGTTATTAACATTTAAGAATCAGAACAACTTAAACGTGCGGCTGTTGTTTTTGTTTTTGCTTACATACCGCCGCGGTGAAGACTACGTCGGTTGAACTGTTCAAAGCGGTTTCTGCTGAATCTTGTACTACGCCAATAATGAAACCAACCGCGACAACTTGCATTGCGATTTCATCAGGAATCCCAAATAAGCTACACGCGAGAGGAATAAGCAGCAGTGAACCACCCGCTACACCTGAGGCGCCACAAGCGGATACCGCCGCGACAAGGCTAAGTAGCAGTGCGGTCATTAGATCGATTTGAATCTCTAATGTGTGCGCTGCGGCTAAAGTAAGCACAGTGATGGTAATCGCCGCGCCAGCCATGTTGATCGTGGCACCCAATGGGATTGATACTGAGTAGGTATCTTCATCTAAATTTAGCTTTTCACATAATGCCATGTTCACTGGAATGTTTGCCGCACTTGAACGAGTAAAGAAGGCGGTCACACCACTTTCACGTAAGCATTGGAAAATGAGTGGGTACGGATTCTCACGAGTCTTATAAAGTACGATCAATGGGTTAACCACAAGGGCAATTACGGCCATCGCGCCAAGCAGAACGGCAAGCAGGTGAGCATAGCTCGCGAGTGCCGAAAATCCAGTGGTTGCAATGGTAGAAGACACCAGACCAAAGATACCAAATGGCGCAAGACGAATAATGAAGCGTACGATTTGCGACACACTATTACTTAGATCTTCAAAGACGGCCTTCGTTGTGCCTGACGCATGGTGAAGCGCTAAACCTAGACCAATTGCCCATGCCAAAATACCAATGTAATTCGCATTCATGAGTGCGTGAACTGGGTTATCAACCACTTGGAAAAGCAAGGTATGTAACACTTCAGCAATGCCTTGTGGTGGCGTTGCACCTTCCGCACCAGAAACCAGAGTTAAAGTGGTTGGGAAAAGAAAACTCAAGCTCACTGCGGTTAAGGCTGCGGTGAAAGTACCAAATAGATACAAAATGACGATAGGGCGCATGTAGGTATGCTGGTTTTTGCGTTGGTTTGCGATGGAAGCCGCAACCAAAATAAACACCAAGATAGGAGCGACGGCTTTTAGTGCCCCGACAAATAAGCTACCGAGTAGACCAACACTTTGTGCGTAGTCTGGTGATATTAACGCGAGGGCGACACCTAAAACGATACCGACCAATATTTGTAGCACCAAATTGCCTCGTGCAAATCGTGCTAAGAGAGAGTTGTGTTGCATATAAATCCCTGCGAATTATTGTGTAATTTAATTATATTGCCCAAGTATTTTGAATTTTGGTGTGCCTTGGGCGTCGCTCAGCGAATGGCTACTGAGATAATTTATACTAGCGCTTTGAGATATTGTGTCTAGAAATAATTGTATATTAGGATAAAAGATTGCAATTTAGTAGCTTATGTAAATTTTATGTTGCATTTAAACGTTTGCTTAGTAGCAAAAAAAGAGGGGGAAAGCCCCTCTTGCGAGCTTGATAAGCGCTAATAGCCTTTCTTTCTAGAGCGGTGTTCTGCTTGTACAGTTCGACAAAATTTGCTGAATTGTTTGTCTTTTGAGCGTCGTTCAGCCAGCGATGATCCGTTTCTTTCTTGTTCGCGCATCAACTTGAAATAGTTGTTTACACGTCGAAGATCGATGTGTTCTGCATCGAGGGCTTTGTTTATTGCACATCCCGGTTCGTTGACGTGCTGGCAATCAGCAAAACGACATTGTTCTACCAGCGCTTGAATATCAGCAAAGGTTTGCTCCACACCATCAGCACAGTCGTGTATTTGTAACTCTCTCATCCCTGGAGTGTCTATTAACACCCCACCACTTGGTAATAAATGTAACGAACGGCTGGTGGTCGTATGGCGCCCTTTACTGTCGTTTTCACGAATGCCCCCTGTGGATTGCGCCGTGTCTCCCAGTAAGCTATTGACCAGTGTCGATTTACCAACGCCTGATGATCCCATAAAGGCAACGGTTTTTCCGCTTTTACACCATGCTAGCAATGCTTGGCATTGTTCATAAGCAAGGGCGTTGACGATTTCAATCATTAACATGCTATCAAGCGATTGTACTTGTGCACGTTTTTCATCGGCGTCGGCACATAGATCCGCTTTGGTTAAAATGATCACCGGCTCAACATCCGCTTCATGGGCGATAGCGAGGTAACGTTCAATACGACTTAAATTGAAATCATCGTTTAGTGAGCAAACAATGAAGAGTGTACTGACGTTTGCTGTGATGAGTTGTTCTGCAACTTTGCTGCCTGCTGCTTTACGGCTAAACAATGATTGACGTTCGAGTAGACGAACAAATTGTTCTTCGCTATCAAGGATCAGCCAATCACCTACTGCCATGTCGGGTAGTGATTTATGTGCTGCTAATGTCAACTCACCCTTTTCCGAAAGTAGGGTATAGCCACTAC
Source organism: Vibrio ichthyoenteri ATCC 700023 (assembly GCF_000222605.1). GTDB lineage: Bacteria > Pseudomonadota > Gammaproteobacteria > Enterobacterales > Vibrionaceae > Vibrio > Vibrio ichthyoenteri. Next base: position 14,887 of record NZ_AFWF01000041.1, read on the forward strand.
GGTGATGCTCACTGATACGAGCGATAGTATTGGATTCAAGATCATCAAGGGTTAATTGTGTTTGAAATAGATGGCTCCAACCAAGTTGTGCAAGTGTGACTGGTGGATGAAAATCTGTGTTCATTTTGGGGCCCCAAGGCGTATTATTTTAGCGGTAACCGGTACGGGATACTGACTGCGTTGGTTTAATTATTCGTTTGATTGAAATTGTGTCGTAAGAGGAGTGAGATAAAGCGTTTTTCATGTTTGGATTTGTGCGTTTGAGAACGCCAAATGATCTTACGTATCATCTCCTCATCACGATTTTCGTAAGGAGCTTAGCAAAAGAGACTGAACTGCGCTCAGCCCCTTTCTCATTTGATAGTAATTAGTGGTGGTGTTGCATTCCTTTCATTACCGCTTTGACGGGAGCGTTGAATATTTGTTTCTCGCCATTGGCAAAAAATATCTCTACATCAATGCTTTCGCCTTCAACTAAAGGCTTGGCTAAGTCAAATAACATGATGTGCAGTCCCCCTGGTTGTAACGAAACTTGGCTCTGAGCTGGGATCTCAATTTGCTCTACTTGGCGCATTTTCATTACGTCGCCATCATGAATCACATCGTGTAATTCAACTTTACCCGCGGCTGAGGTTGCTGCTGATACAATCGCGCGATCGTCTTCGCTGTGATTCATTAATTCTAAAAATACCGCACTGGTTGCAGCATTGGGTGGTGTTGCGCGTACGTATGGGTGATGAGTCATAATATCCATACTTGCTTGAGCAATAGGGCTGAGCGCTAGAGCGGCTAAGATCAGAGCGTTGAGTTTCATTATCAGTCCTTGTTATTTTGATTGAGACTTTCTATCGCGGCAACCAGAGGCGCCGGAGTGAGCGTATGCGGCACTTTGGTGATCAAACTGCCATCGGGTTTCAGAAAGTAGAAATAGGAGTTGTGATCGAGCGTGTATCCGAGTTCAGACTCTTGCAGTTCAGTCCTTTTAAAGACCACACCATATTGGGTTGCGAGAGGTTGAGTGATTGTTAGTGGGGCTGAAAGCCCTTCAATCATAGGGTGGAAATATTGGGCATAAGTGTGAGCTTGGTTGCCATCATCGCGATCGGGGTCAAGAGAAATAAAGATAGGCCTAAGGGACAACTTGGTTTCGCTGTCTAATTGGTTAAGTGCACCAGCAAGCATTGCGAGAGAGGTTGGACAGACGTCGGGGCAATGGGTAAAACCAAAATAGACGATGCGTACGCGCTCATCTTGCGGATCAAAGAGTACAACATCAGTGTTGTTTTTTCCTTGTAAAGTCGCCTTGATGGAAGCGGATTGATCGACAACGTGGGCTGGTTTACTATCGAAAAATACTTTGACGCCATAACCGAGTGCAAAAGCCGCTACTAAAATTAAAGACCAATTTCTACTCATCTTGCCATCCTTACCGCCAGATTGATTGATTGCTGGCCATCTGATAATTGACCAACCCAAGTCATATTTTCAACAGTGCATGCAGGGAGCAGAATCTCTGCTTGATAGAGACCATCTTTAGCCTGTTTAAGCTCAAATAATGCGGTTCCCATATCCATTTCATAGCCATTGAGTGTCAGTCGTAGTGTTTCGGCGTGCCTATTTGGCCATTCGGCTGAGATCTGCACAGGCACTAATGGTTGAGCGATATCGCGACTGAGCGTGACGGAAATCGCTTCTTGCTCACAAGCATGTCTTGATAGCTGGCAATATTGTGACAGAGGCATTTTATTGTCCTCAGTTAGCCACGTAGCGATATCCTGAGCAAAGTAACCAGCGATAAGTGCGCAGCCAATCAAGGCAAGTTTAATTGAAGTGGGCATTGAGAAAACAAAGCAGTTAATTGAAATGATATGCTATCACTTCGCTAACATTAATTTTGCATTCTTTAACAATTATGTGTCGGGTATCAAGTTACGTTTGGCTCTCTATACTGCAAAAACAATAAGCTGGGATAGATAGTGGCTTTAAACGGGGTTATGTATGGCATAAAGCCCAGCTTGAATATCATGACAAGTGATCAAGTTAAGTCGCCGATAGTGGCCAATAACCGATACTTGCCCATAAATAGTGGCGTGAGATGTGGGGCGTTTGACGTTGCAACTAACTGGGCCATCTTGAAACCCGCCGCTCGGTAGGCGAATGGTTGATGCACTTAGTCACTTAGCTGCAACGTGAAGTTTGCTGCTCTATTGTTAGCCGGTAGGGCTATTGCTGATTAACAAACTGTTTGAACTTAGCCTTGGTTTTGTCATCGGCTTTTTGGTACCAAAAATGCAGCATTTCTTCCGCAGTATTGCCGTTGGCTTTTAGTGGAGAACTCTGGTTTTTTGAACTCGATATTGCCACAGCGGCAACGCTACTAGAAAGCGCCGCGACACCCGCATTTTGGTTATAAAGCTCACTTTCAATAACGTAATCACGGCCAATTTGTAATCCATCTTTTTTCAGCGTGTCTTGAACCAACGGAATCGATTGACCTTCTTGATTGGTCAGAGCGAGTTGTAGTTGTTTGATGTTTTTTTCTGCATCACGTTCGTTGCGATATTCTGGTAGTTGAAAATTCAGGGTCTGATCTTGAGCCGAAAAATTGGCAATGATCGCTTCACCTTCGACAATAATACGGTCATTACCTTTGCTAAAGTAAGGTTTGTAGCGCACAACAATCTGATTTTCGCCATCAGGTAATGTTACGCTTTTTGTTGTGCTGAATAGACCACCATCGATATCGGGCTTGCTTTGGTTAACCACCAAAAGGTCAACATTATCTGGGATATTTAGCGTGATCTCCGCCTGAGCTGTTGCGGTAAATAGCAGGCTTGCCAGTATGGTTGTCATTGTTTTCATTCATTATTCCTAGATGTTGCAGCATAAACGTTGAGCTTGCCCACTGAAGCTTGGTATTGCAAGTGCATCAATGTTAGATGTTTGAAAATTCACACAATCGTCATATTGAAATCGCGACCGTTAGCCTAGTTAATTGTAGACCTAACAAATTGAAAATTTAGGGTTTATGTCGCAAAAATGACAATGCCAGCAAGCTGCTGGCATTGGTTATAGTGCTAAGAGTCAGTTGGGGGCGGAAGCTATGAATTTACCGCGCGTACTTTCCCTTGCATCAAGTTTTGCAATACTTCAGCCTTGGGGCCGTCTGCAATAATGGAGCCTTTCTCCATGACGATGACGCGTTCGGCTACATCAAGCATTGAGGTTTTGTGTGTAATCAAAATCAAAGTTTCATGCTTGTTCAATTGAGTGAGTTGCTGCTTGATGTGCATTTCAGAGCGGTTATCCATCGCACTGGTTGGCTCATCCATCAATAACACGGGCGGGCGTCCTAGAATGGCACGAGCGATTGACACCGCCTGACGTTGACCACCAGAAAGTAATTGGCCGCCTTCGCCCACTTGACGCTCTAACCCTGCGGGATCTTGTTGGGTGAACACGGTCACCCCTGCACGATTTGCCGCATCCATCACATCACGATCGTCGGCCAAAGGACGTCCTAAAGTGATGTTGTCACGTATGGTTCCATAGAACAGGTGATTATCTTGCGGTACACAGCCAATATTTCGTCTGATATCGATATGATGAAGTTGGTCAATATCGGTATCATCAATGCGAACATGGCCTTCTGTTGGTTTATATAAACCAAGAATCAAGCGCTCCAATGTGGTTTTCCCTGAGCCGATACGGCCGATGATCGCCACTTTTTCTCCAGGATTAATGGTCAGACTTAAATTACGAATCGAGGCCATGGGCGAATCAGGATAGTGGAACGTCACTTTATCTAATTCAATTTTACCGTGGATGATAGGGCGGTGAATGTAGCGTTTCCCTTCTTCTTGCTCATCGGGCATGTTCATTACCTGCTCGATAATGGTCATCGATGATTTCGCCTGATTGTAGCGCGTTGAAAGCAGCGAAAGCTGAACCATTGGGCCAATTGCTCGGCCGCTTAACATGGTTGCGGCAATCAGACCACCCATGGTGAGATCCCCTTCGGCGATCAAGTACACGCCAAAAATGATCATACCCACATTGGATGCTTGTTGCACAAAACTGGCGGTATTTTGAATGCCATCGGTGATTCGGCGACTTTTGATGTTCCAATTTGCCATGTGAGCCACGGCCTCTTCCCAGCGGAATTGGAATTGGCTTTGCGCACCGAACAATTTTAGCGTCTCAAGCCCCGATAAGCTCTCGATTAAGTTGGCGTATTTTTGTGATGCCAAACGTGAACCTTCTTCAATCGCACGACGAAGCGGGCCTTGGATCAAGAGTGAGTAGATAACCAAAATCAGTACACCAGCAATGGGGACTAATACTAAGTTTCCTGCCATCAACCAAATCAGGAATAAGAATAGGATTGCAAACGGTAAATCGATCAACGAACCGATAGTGGCCGAGGTGAAAAACTCGCGAATAGATTCGAATTCTTGTAAATGACGAGCAAAGGCTCCAACCGATGGTGGCCGTGATTCCATACGAATGCCTAGTACTTTGCTAAACAATTTTGATGAAATTAGGATGTCGGATTTTTTGCCAGCAACATCAATGAAGTAGCTGCGCATCAGTTTGAGCACTAAATCAAATAAGAAGATGACGAAAATACCACTAGCTAATACCCATAACGTTTCAAACGCCAAATTGGGTACCACTTTATCGTAAACAATACGCGTAAACATTGGAGCGGCAACCGCAAAGAGGTTGATCAAAATCGACGCAATCAATACATCACGATAGATGTTTTTTGATTGCCAGATCGTACTCCAAAACCAATGGCCTTTTTTAGTCTCTAAGACTTCTGGTGAGCGTTCATCATAACGAAACTGCTTTTTAACCAGAAAATAGCGGCCAACGTATTGCTGTTTTAAATCATCAATCGGTACTGAAACTGGCACTAACCCTGATTCACCAGTGACGATCTCTGCTTCGTTATTTTCATGGTTGAAGGCATTTAATACACACGCGTCTCCCCCTTTGAGTAGCAAGACTACGGGTAGAACGAGGTCAGAGATGGCAGTGAGATCGGAACGATTTTCTTTTGCCACCAACCCAGCTCGCTCAGCAGAGCGAGGAAAAAGAAAAGGGGTCAGCTTACCATCAGACAAAGGTAAACCATTGATAAGCGCTTCAGGCGAGTTCGCTAACCCATAATAACGACTAACGTAAATGAGTGAACTGAGTAAGGGATCCTGCATACAATCAGCCTTTTTTAGTGCGATTTATCAACGATGAAGCCTTGGAAGACTTCAATAAAGTGCTCAGACAAGAAGTCTAATTGTGTTTGAGTCTCTACGCGTGAAGCAATGGTTTTAATTCCTAAGTTATTTGCCGTACGAGAGATAGACGTTAAGGTGAACTTCTGTTTTTCATCTTCCAAATGGTGCGTATAAAGATAATCGAGCTTCACATAAGCTGGGCGGAATTCATTGATATAGTCAAGCGATTGGAAATTACGCCCATAATTATCGACACCAAAATCAGCGCCCGCAGAGCGAACGGCATTACAAAACAGTGCGCAGTGGTGCGGTGAAGTAACAAAACAATCTTCAGGAATTTCAAAATGAATCAGACGCGCGATGTCTTTATTTTTGTTTAACTGTTGGCTTACCCAACGAATGAAACTAGGTTGTGAAATACTGCTTTGAGCAATGTTGATCGCGACTGGAGCGGTCAAATTATCCTGACGGATTTTGCTTAGCATTTCACTGATTACATATTGATCTAAGATGTGGCTGACATTGAGCTGCTCAAGAGCAAATAGATATTGTGGAGCACTGTAGCGTTTGTCATCGTGTTCGATCGCGCTAAATACTTCATAGTGATAAGTTTGGCCATTGGTATTGCTGGCTGGCTGCATCCGGAAACTGAACCAATCATTACTGATCGCTTCTTCCACTAACAGTTTCCATTGCTGTTTACCCATTAAGGTTCGAGAATCGTCACTGGTTGTATAACCAAAGTTCAGCTCTGGATTTGAAGCGGCTTGTGCTAGAGAGTTATCGAGCATGGTCAATATTTCTGAAGCGGAACAGCTGGTCGTATTGTGTACGACGCCAAGAGCCGCTTTAGCTTGCGCCATCCCCGTTGGGTCAGCATCAAGATTTTGCACGTAAGTGACGATGCTTTGTGCCAATAACTTAAGCTCTTCATCATCGATATTAGGAATAATAAAGCCAAATTCATCCGATGAAATACGCGCGATAACGATACCATTGGTTGTCAGAGAGACTTTCAAGTGCTCGGCAAGCTCTCTTACCATGTTGTCGCCAACTTCATAGCCTTTTTCATCGTAGAGATCTTTAATAAAGCGTGCTTCTAAAAGAGCAACGCCCCCATAGCCGCCTTCGCCAAGCCAAGAGTTTAGCTGACTCATATAGTAAGCGCGGTTACCTAGATTGGAGACTGGATCGATATAGGCACGCTGGCGAAGCTGCTGCGCTTCTTTGGCTTGGGCTTTAAAAGAAAGCTCTAGTTGAGCTGACATGCTATTGATGCCATCAACCACACTGATCAAATCTACGGTGCTTGGTCGTGGTAGAGGGTCACCAAAATGATTGCGCGCCACTTGTTCCATTTTGTTGACGATCATGCGTAACGGTTTGAGCGCACGTTGCAAAATAAACGAAATAGACAATAAGCCAATCAATAACACTATACAAAAGACGATGACTAAGTCTTCAAACGCTTTCCATAACTGCGCATATGCGTCGCCGGGATGACTGACAATCTCCACTTCAGCAAGTTGCATCCAGCCACTGGTGACAACGCGACTATCATGAATTTTATCGAATAGCCCTAGCTTGATAAACCAATTTGGAACATTGCTTGGTTTGACTGGATAAGTACGGACAATCTCTTCGCCACTATCCAGAAAAATAAGGCGCACGACTGAATAACTACTGCCATCGAAAAGAGCATTGATTACCGACTCTACCGCGACAGGGTCCTTGTCTTGTAGGTAGGGTGCCAGTGCTAGGCCAACGGTGTTAATCGTGTTATTAACTTCCGAACGCTGTTGCTGTTCAAGATTGTTACGAGTCGTATTGAATTCGATGAGAAACACCGAAACCATTAACAGGATAAACACGGCGATCATCCCTGCGACAAGTTGTTTATAAAGAGTCATATTGCCTACTCATCGTAATTTACAAAGTTGGAGCGATTTCTCGCGCGCACGAAGGTCATTCCATAGACTTAATCGTGAGGACTTGCCTGCCAACTGTCCATTCTGTGATTTCATCAGCCACAGATTTTTACCGTTAAAACTGTAGATCGGTAACAGATCTCGCCGCTTTGATGCGGTTGTGATTTCTGGGTTGATGTTATCAAGAATCAAAGGTTCAGCACTTGGGCTGGAGTAATACGCCAATACCATATGAAATTGATTCAACGTAATGGCCTTAACATACACCAGTCTTAGTTTTTTGTCTGAGACGCCTAATTCCAGTAGTGAGAAATACTTAGCGATGGTGAAGTCTTCACAATCACCAGCGTTGCTACCGAGAAACTCCAAGGGGGTCGCCCAGTAGTCGTTTTTCCCCCACAGCTTGTCATCGTTAACGAAATTCAGTTGGTTAAAAAACTGATTAACCTTGGCTAACTGTTTGTGCTCCGGTAACCCATGGTATAGCGCCATTTCTTTGCGCCATGTCGTCACTCGTAGCCCTGCACGATCGCCATAAATGCGCGTGACCGTTTCGACTAAACGTTGCTCTCTGCTATTGAGTGCTTGTGATGCCGTTGAGCCAAACATAAGCAATGAAAGCAATAGTGTTAACTGAAAACCTTTAGCGTATTTGGTACATAAACGCTTTACAGCACAACCGGAATTACTCTTTAAGTGCATTGTTCTGCGCGTTCAAAATTGGTTTAAGTAAGTACTCCATCACAGTGCGCTTACCGGTAATAATATCGACCGATGCTGTCATGCCGGGAATAATGGGCAGTGATGCATCTTTATTTAAACTGGTCTCGGAAGTGCGCACTCGAACCAGATAAAAGCTGTTGCCTTCTTCATCCGTGGTCGTATCCGCACTAATGTGTTCCAGTGTGCCGTCCAAGCCGCCGTATTTGGTGAAGTCATAGGCACTAAATTTAACGATGGCATGTAATTCAGGTCGTAAAAAAGCAATGTCTTGTGGGGCTATTTTTGCCTCGACTAACAGCGTATCTTCACTTGGAACAATTTCGACGATATCCATACCTGGCTGAATGACACCGCCAACGGTATTGATATTAAGTGTTTTGACTGTGCCGGTAACTGGCGATAGAACCACAGTACGATTGACTCGGTCTTCTAGTCCAACGGTTGATTCGGTCATTGCCGAGAGTTTGTCTTCCGCTTGGTTGAGTTTTTTGCGCTGCTCAGAACGGAATTTTTGCGCGGCATCAATACGACTGAGCATCGCTTCTCGAATTGCAGATTTGAGTACCGGGACTTTTAATTTGCTTGAGGTCATTTCGCGGCGAGTATCATTCACCTGACGCTGAAGTTTAAGTAACTCGATTCTCGGCACCACACCTTCATCTGCGAGTGGTTTGGTAATTTCGAGTTCTTTGCGGGCGAAGCTGTAGCTTTCACGTAAGTTTCTCACTCGCGCTTCAATTTCTACCAAATCTTGTTGTTTTTGCTTCACTTGTTGGTCGATCAATGAAATTTGGTTACGCAATTCATTCAGATCTTGTCGATATTCTGCTTGTTGACGAGAGGCTAATTGAGGGCGTTTCTCCTCAAAGCCCTCTGGAAAGGCCAGTTGACTGTAGTCAATGGTGACGTTCTGCTGCCAGTTAGATACGTCAAAGTCTTCTTGAATCGTGACGCTAGCCAGTGAGGCCGACAGTTGAATAACGCTGGCAGTTAAGTTAGCCACTTGTTGTTCACGTTCACGAAAATCTGAGCGGAAACGAGTGTCGTCAATCAGCAATAGCTGTTGGCCTTTCTCTACGATCTCCCCTTCGCGGACTAAGATCTCTTTAACCAGGCCACCTTCCAAGTTTTGAATGACTTGTATTTGTGACGAGGGGACGACCTTGCCCTGACCGACAGTGACTTTGTCAATTTCTGCCCACGATGCCCACGCGACTGCGATGATAAAAAACAACAGCATCAGCCATAGCATGATACGAGCGCTATTAGGGGTATTAAGCAGAAGAGCGGCAGTTTTGTCATCTACATAGTCTAATTCGTCGGAATCAAGACGATTATAACCGCGTTTGGTCATTGAGTTTCCCTAGCGTTAACTTACGTTATTCATTTGATTTTATTATCTTTGCGCTCAAATGTTAAGAACTTGATACAAAAGTTCGGTGTAAATAGTGAGAATACCTCAAACGAATGGGTGATACACCACGCAAAGTCTTATTTTGAGTTTAGTCGTTAAAACTGGATAGGTCTTGAGTTATCAATAATATGAGCGCACAATCACCAAAAAATGCGAAGGAGATGAGATGGAACTTGAAGAGATTCGACGTGAGTACAGCAAAGGTGGCTTGCGTCGTAAAGACTTACATAGGGACCCGATAGAGCAGTTTAATTTTTGGTTGCAGCAAGCGATTGAGGCCAAATTACTCGATCCGACCGCAATGACGGTGGCGACTGTAGATAGCTCAGGTCAACCATATCAACGAATTGTACTCCTGAAACATTGCGATCAAGATGGTTTTGTCTTTTATACTAACTTGGGCAGTCGCAAAGCACAGCATATTGAAGGCAATGCCAAGGTCAGTTTGCATTTCCCGTGGCATAATCTTGAACGCCAAGTCAACGTTTTGGGTGTGGCGGAAAAACTGACCGCTGCTGAGAACTTCAAATATTTCACCTCACGGCCGAAAGAGAGTCAGCTAGCCGCCATCGCAAGCAAGCAAAGCAGCCGAATTTCAGCGCGAGGGATCTTAGAAGGCAAATTTTTGGAATTAAAACAGAAATTTGCTCAAGGTGAGATTCCGGTTCCTTCATTCTGGGGCGGATACCGTATTAAGCCCACGAGCATTGAGTTTTGGCAAGGTGGTGAAAATCGTCTGCATGATCGTTTTCTTTACTCGCAAGAGGACGGGCGTTGGGATATTGACCGTTTAGCGCCTTAGAA
>NZ_AFWF01000040.1 GCF_000222605.1 Vibrio ichthyoenteri ATCC 700023
TAGTGACTTAGTCAGAGATGCGGCGTTTGTCCTTAATATTGAACTGCATTATCTTCCACCTTACAGCCCAAACCTCAACCCAATAGAGCGGCTATGGAAAGTAATGAACGAGAAGTCGAGGAACAACGTTTACTTCAAAAAGAAACGGGACTTCAAGGCTGCAATAGACCAATTTTTTACTGTGACTCTTCCAGAGATCGCAGGCTCTTTGACATCTCGAATTAATGATAATTTTCAGGTTCTCAAGCCTGCATCTTCAAGTTGATTCGGTATAGTCGATTTTGCCGTTAGGGTAGGTTTTTGCCGCGAGTGCCAAGCAGATATGTTCAAGCTTTGCGTTAGTCATGCTGTCTTTACCGACCAATACCAGAGAGGTAAACGGGGTAATAATGATAATGGCTAAGGCCATTAGTATTGGGTTGTGCCAGAATCGCTTCTGTTTTTTAGGTGGTACGTTGGAGTGTATTTTCTCTTTTTTAGCCGAATTTTTGCGTTTATTTTTAGCCATAACAATACAACAGATAGTCTCAGTTTTTATATTTGAGGTGCACTTACTCAGCAAAGAGAAGTGGCTCTATGAAAATTCAAGGCCGTACTTTAACTTCTCTATTCAATAATTTATGTGGTACTGATTGTATTTTGTGGTTTTGCAGTATGCCTATTTTTGAGCATTTCCCACAGGCTTAAATAGAAAAGGGCTTCTCTGTGAGAAGCCCTTTGCGTCAATTGCCGTTTATGTTGGTGACATCGGCAACGTGCTATTGCTTATTGCGACTTGCTAGGTAGTTATCTTGAAGAATATACATGCGCTTGATATCGCAGTACTCGCCATTGACGAATATCTCTTTGACTAAATGCCCTTCCTCAACAAAGCCGCTTTTTTCATACAGATGAATGGCTTTTTCATTGTTGACGGCTACGTGCAAATAAACCTTATGCAGGTTTAAAATGGTAAATGCATAGTTGAGTGCTTTATTGATGAGTACGCGGGCGTAACCACAGCCTTGGTAATCTGGCGCAATAATAATCTGGAACTCTGCATTGCGATGAATTGAGTTGATCTCAACTAACTCGACAAGACCAATGGCCGTATTCTCAGAATTTTCTGCGATAAAGCGACGTTCATTACTATCGTGAATATGTTTACGGTAGAGGTCTTCCAGCTCGTAATAGGATTCATATGGTTCTTCAAACCAATATGACATGATTGAGCGGTTATTGTTGAGTTGGTGAATGAAGCGAAGGTCTGTTTGCTCAAGAGCGCGTAAGCGGATTTCGTTATCCATGTTACTTTCCATTAACAAATTAAAATAGTGCAAGTGTTATAAATCACAGAGACTTATGCTGCAGATAGCAACATAGCACTAATATTTACAGTGGGGAATAGATTTTAGCGTGGATTAGAGCGCTGATAATGCTAACTGAAAGAATGAGATAAAGGTAAGTCTGGTCTGTGGGTGGAACTACCGAGCAAAAAGGATGATAAATGGACTCGCGATAGTTTGGTCGAGCATATCACCATCTCGAACAGTCGTGATTTTTTTACCAAAAATGGCTATTCTTAAGCCGATGAATCGTAAGGGTGTATTAAGGCTATGGAGAAGGTTGTTGATCTCAATCGTTGGCAAAAAGCGCATGTAAAATCTCAAGAGGAATTACAAGCGTTGTTTGAAGAGTTACGGGCAAACTTTCAAGTAAAGCCTTATCCGGAACTCCCTCATCGGTTGCAGATTTTGTCGCAGCTTAAGAAGGCGTTAATAGAGCATCAAAGCGAGCTCATTACTGCCTTGAATGAAGATTACGGTTATCGTAGTGACTTCGACAGCATGATTTGCGATTTGCTGCCAACGATTGACCATCTCAATTACAGTTGTAAGAATCTCAAGCAGTGGGCTAAACCGTCTCGACGTCGAGCTGGTTTATTACTTGCACCATCGCGCCTTAAAGTGCTCTATCAACCGCTGGGTGTGGTTGGGGTGATTGTACCGTGGAATTTCCCGATTTTTCTTAGCATCGCACCGGTGGTAACCGCGCTTGCTGCGGGCAATCGAGTGATGGTGAAACTGAGTGAGCATACCCCCAATACCAACCAGATATTAAGTAAGATTTTTGCTCAACTGGATAGCCATGTTTGTACGGTGGAAGGTGAGGTGGATATTGCACAGTTTTTCTCTCAACTGCCTTTTGATCATTTGCTGTTTACTGGTTCAACCAAAGTAGGTCGCATGGTCGCGGAACAAGCGGCGAAAAACTTAACCCCCGTAACGCTTGAGCTGGGCGGTAAATCTCCAGTGATCATCGCGCCAGATGCTGACATCGACAAAGCGGTCGCGACGATCTTGATGGGCAAGTCTCTCAATGCTGGGCAAATCTGTGTTGCTCCGGATTATGTGTTGCTGCCCGAAGAGAAGCAGCGTGTTTTTGTTGAAAGCTATTTACGCCAATATCGCCAAGCCTATTTGCAACAACCCCATGGCAGTGGCATGACGCGCATCATTAACCAGCAACAATTTGAGCGTTTAAACGCCTATCTAGATGATGCCAAGTCAAAAGGCGGTAAGGTTTACACTCTCGAGGCGAGTTCATTGGCTGAGCGTGAGATGCTACCGCACCTTATCACGACGTTAAGCGATGATATGTTATTAACGGAAGAAGAAATCTTCGGCCCGATTTTACCGATTATTGGCTACCACCACGTCAAACAAGCGATCGAGTATATTCAAGCGCGACCAAGACCGTTGGCGCTGTATCTGATGACCCAAGATAAAGCGTTAATCGAGCAAGTGAGCTTACAAACCCACAGTGGCGGTTTGTGTATCAATGATGTTCTATTGCAGGTGACCGCTCATGATGCCCCCTTTGGTGGCATTGGTGAGTCGGGTATGGGCCACTATCATGGCGTGGAAGGGTTCCGTTCTTTATCTCAAGCTAAAACAGTGTTGATGACGCCACGTTGGTTACCTCGTGCACGTTGGATTATTCAGTATCGTAATCAGATCAAGAAGTGGTTGTCGGCGCTGTTCATCAAATAAAAAATCAGGCCCAATGGGCCTGATTTGATTAGTGCATTTTATATAGTATCAAATGGTTTGCGTCTTTTGGTTAAGGTTAAGGCGCTTCAGATATAGGCTCGGGAGCATAGTGCTGAGGGCCTAAATGAGTCAGTTCAGGAATGATGGTTGCGATGGTCATGGTTGACCATGTACCCGCCACAATACCGATGAACATGGTGACTGAGAATCCGAATAGCGGCTCTCCACCGAGTAGCCATAACGAGGCCACTGAAATTAGCGTGGTGCCCGATGTGATTAAGGTGCGCGACAGCGTATTGAGGATCGCTTGGTTGTTCAGTTCAGCGATAGGCAGCTTCACGTTAGCTCTGAGCAGTTCACGGATGCGGTCAGAGATGATGATTGAGTCATTGAGTGAGTAACCCAACACCGCTAATAACGCCGCCAGCACGGTCAAGTTGAACTCCATTCCGGTGAATGAGAAAAAGCCTAACAGAATAAACACATCGTGCATTAGCGCTAACAGAGCGCCCGACGCTAAGCGCCATTCAAAACGGAAGCTTAGGTAAGCAAGGATCACCATGAGAGTGATCATCACCGCTAGGCCACCTTGCTCTGCCAGTTCTTGCCCCACTTGTGGGCCGACCAAACTAACATTGATCATTTCGACGTTATCTGAAAAGCTCGCCAGTAGTTGGCGGATTTCAGGCTGTTGTTGAATGTCTTCTGTCGCAGCGTAACGCAGCATCCACTGGCCATCATCACCGGTTGAAACCACCGATACTGGTTGGTGTAACGCAGCTTCAAGATTGGTTTGGATTTGCGCTGCGGTTAAGGTGTTATCTAAACGCACCTCACTGATCATACCGCCGGTAAAATCCAAGCCAAAGTTAAGGCCTTTGGTTGCCAAAGAAAAAATCGATACGATGATCAGCAGGCAAGAAATTAAGCTGCCGGCATGACGCCATTTGGTTAGTGTTTTATTGGTAATCATAATTAAATTCTCACTCCGCGACGTGAATCTTTACCCCAAATTAAATTGATCATCGCGCGAGACGCGAAAATGCCGGTGAACATACTGGTTAACAAACCTAAGCCAAGTGTTAAGGCAAAGCCTTGAATTGGGCCATTACCAATCATGTATAACGTCGCCGCAGAAATCAGCGTAGTAATATTGGAGTCAAGGATGGTGGCGAAAGCACTGCTAAAACCGAGATCAATCGATTGAGCAAGGCTACGACCTTCACGAAGTTTTTCTTTAATACGTTCAAAAATCAGTACGTTGGTATCCACCGCCATACCGATGGTGAGCACCAAACCAGCAATGCCGGGTAGGGTTAATACTGCGCCTGGAAGCAAGGCGATAAGACCGAGCAGCATCACCATGTTAACCACCAAAGCAGCATTGGCGACCCAACCCAGTTTACGATACCAAACGGCCATAAATAGCAGCGTAAGGCCCATACCCAGAGCCAAGGCAGCAAAGCCATTTTGAATATTCTCCGCTCCTAGAGATGGACCGATAGTACGTTCTTCAACGATGGTGACAGGAGCAGTCAGTGAACCTGCACGAAGCAGCAGCGCCAGATCTTGCGCATCGTTTAGTTGGCCTACGCCAGTAATTCTAAAGCGGTTACCGAGCTGTGATTGGATGGTCGCGACACTGATGATGGTGTTGGATTGCTCGACATTTCCTTGATCATCTCGGCTGTATTCGCTGTAGCCTGTCGCCATCGGTTTACCAATGTGCTTACCAGAGAAATCAGACATCATTTTACCGCCGGCAGAATCAAGGCTGATGTTGACTTCTGGCATGCCCATTTCACCCATTCCTGCACGCGCATCAACGATGTGCTCACCGCTTAAGACAGGCTTACGAGTTACGTGTACTGGGCGACCATCTTTGTCCATGATCATTTCGGTGCCATTGGTGCGCTCAGGTTTTACTTCATAGAACGCAAGGCTTGCGGTGGCACCAATAACATTTTTTGCGGCTGCTGGATCTTGCACACCTGGCAATTCGATACGAATACGATGTTCACCTTGACGCTGGACAGCCGCTTCAGTGATGCCGAGTTCTTCAATACGACTGCGCATGGTCTGCAGGTTTTGCTGTACGGTTAGGCTGGTTAGCGTTTGTTTTTCTGCATCCGCCAGAGCCATACTCAGGCCGTTATCACCTTCGCCTTTTACAACCCATTGAGGGAATTGCTCTTTGATGTATTTACGTAGAGTGGCGACCGATTCTTCGTTTGGCGCTTTGATGCTGATATCAGCATCGCGATCCGCTTCAACACGTACGCCGCGAATACGTTCTTCGCGAGCATAATCTTTGATCGAGTCTTGTGCTTGCTCTGCATGAGATCGGAATACTTCTTTCATATCCACATCAAGCAAGAACTGTACACCGCCGCGTAAATCTAGGCCTAGCTTGATAGGCGTGAAGCCCATATCAAGTAGCCAAGTTGGAGCTGCAGGCACCATCGCTAGCGTGACGATGTCTTCTTTTGGTGCAAAGTCTTCTAAGATGTTTTTGGCTTTGTTTTGATCGTTGTTGTGCTCAAGCACAACGGTGGTTTCGTTGTCTTTTTGGCTGATACGTTTGACGACGATATTGTGTGCATCAAGCTGTTGTTGTGCCGTCACCACCGAGATTGGGGCGGCTTTATGATTTAGAATGACGGCGGCATTTTCACCAAACCATGATGGTAATGCGCTAAATAACATAATGATGATGGTAGTGATAAGTACCACGTACTTCCATGCTGAATAGTGATTCAGCACTGTTCGATTTGTTTTCTTTTTATGCATGACATTTTTCTCTTCGGCAATGCCGATAGGAGTGAAAAAGTGTCGCACCTAATCGCTAAGTTACAGGTTCCCTAAGAACCACTTTTATCGCCCAATGCACGTGTTTACGTAGCATTAGACTCAATTTTAGGTGTGACAAATTATGCCCTGATAGGGCGAGAGAAAAAGGTTAGACGTCGGCTTGGCTAATAAACCGGTAGAGTAGGTTGGATTCTTTCCAGCCGGCGATACGGTGGGATGTTGCTGGTGGATTCAGCGTCCAGTCATGCCATTGATCGAGCGCAAAGTAGACGCTCCAACGTAGGGTTTGAGTGACAGTATCACTGAACTCAAATACCAACTCATAGTTAGGTTCTGCTTCGTGTAAACGCTCAGGGATAAATGAGCCATTACGTAAAATGGAAGCAAGACTAGGAGAAAGAGATTTTGCCGGGGCACGCTGTTCGATATGTACCTTATGCGCAGGGCTAGGTACGTGCTGTTCGATGGTGTCGTGATGAATATTGGTATCGTGATGAACGATCAGCTGAATCGGTTGGGTGAGTAGCGGTTTGGTGATAGGCGCATTGGCATCACTCGCTGCTATTGCTGCGCTAGCTGAAAAACAGGCGAGCAGCAGGCTAAGCATTACGCTCAACATACGACACCGATTTATCCACTGCTTAGACATACAATAACTCACAATATGATTCGAGCTCATCATAAGCCTGAGTTTCAAAATCGACAAGCAGTGAATGCGGTGATTGTGAAATTATTATCAATTGAAGGATTGCATTTTCCCGGGATGGTGATGATATTTTAATGTTAAACCAATGATTAATAGGGATAAAATCACATTTTTCAGGGCGACTTTATCGACGTGATAGTGACGTGTTTTAGTGTAACAATATCGCTGTTCTATCAACAATATCGCGTAGTTTAGCGCTTAATATAGGACTTATAGTGAAAAACCGCCCGAGGGCGGTCTTAATCTTAGATTCGATGTTGGGTTTAGTTAGCTGCCGTATTGTCGAGCGATATACTGCTCAAATTGTTGGCACATTGCGTCATTGGACATTTGATTGCTGGCTAGAGTCTGACCGCCATCGATAACTGAAATGTTAGCGTTTAAATCGGCGGGTGCGGCTTGAGGGCGTGGGCGGGCATGGGCAATTTTGTCTTGTTGCACTTGCCATGCTTGCTCTGCGGTAAGGTTACACACATCGGCAAGGTATTTAGCATTGAATCCTTCCCCAGTTAAGCTTTGGATGGTTTCATTGTGGGTGAGGCTATTTCCCGGTTGCCAATAGTGTTGGTTAAGCAATGGGCCAATAACTGGGTTATCAGTCAGATAGCCATATTCAGCCAGTAAATAGGCTCGTGTTTGGTACACCGCCATATGAGCCAGTAAGTAGCCTTGGTACGAGCAAGCAGATTCATCCGACAGTAGATGAGGAATGGCCAATAGCGGACGAGGGCTGCATGCGAGGCCAAGAATAGCTTGTTCAGTCTCGCGTGCTAATGTTGTGATGCGTTGTGGAGTGAGTTCATCATCACTGAGTTGGTACAAAGCGCGCTCAAAGTATGGAACGACCAAAATAGAGCGTTCTTCATAGGCTTTAAAAGGTTGGCGGCTTTTTGTCATCGCTTCGATGACCGCGTCAGGGATCACCTCGCCTTGCTGATTGAAGGCATAGCGTTTTAGCCAATCGCCATCATGCAACAAGCTATCACAGAACATCGATTGAGTTTCGGCGTAGGCCATTGACGTAGGAGCAAATTCAATCGAGAAACATGGCGCATTTTGTTTCATGTTGGCGAAGTGCGCAGCATGCCCACCTTCATGGAATAGGGTATTAATCCCGCTGTAGCCACTGCCTACTTGGTCTGGTTTCGCGTTGCTAGTGAAATTGACTTTAGCGGCGACCCACTCTCCTTGATCATAAAACGAAGGGATAGGGCCATGACAGAAACCATTTTGATATTTGCCCTTGCGATCAAGTAAATCAAGAGTGAGTTCTGCCCCAGAATAATTGATATTTAAGCGGCCAAATGAATCCACCCAGCGACGCAGTGATTGCGAGAAAGGAACGTAAGGGTCAAGATCGCGCATCGCATCGCCAGAGTAGGCATAAACGAAATTATGCCCAAGGATTGCTTGGGGGCCTTTTTGTTCCGCCAGTGCTTGTAGCGCGTCGAGGTTACCTTGTCGGGTGCGTTGTTCGAAATCATCTAGAATAACGAACAGCTCCTCACTGCTCATGTGTTCCGTTTTTTGCACTGAGTAGTCGAAATAGTGAGCAAATCCGAGTGAGCGAGCAAACTGATTGCGATGTTTAACCAGCTCAATAAAGCCATTTTGCAGTAACCACTGCTCTAGCTCGATAAAAGCGTGATGAGCAGATTGGCGCACACTTTCGTTATTACTGGTGCGAACGGCGGCGGCCAGCACAGGAAGAGAGCCTTCCACTTGCTCGCCATTGTCGTTGGTGTAACGCATCACATGAGCTTGCTTCGCTTTAAACAGCTCAGCTTCAAATTGGATTAGATCCGCTTGTTGTTGTGCGGTTTGTTGATCTTCAATCGCGTGTGATTTAAATACGGCTAGCCAGCCCGTCAGCCCATGAGTGGTCGCAGCCCGCTCGTCAGAGTTTTCGATTTGCTGCGCTTGCACAAGTTGCTGTTTTACTTGCTTGAGGTTGTCAGCGCTGCTGAGAAATTGGCTCCATTGCGTCTGTGCTTTGGCCGCCGCGGGGTGATCGTCGCTGAGTCCCATGTAGGTATCCCAAAACCAGTCCTCTTTGGTGCGATGAATCGCTAAATAGCGAGTATTAAGATCGTTGAGAAAGTGTGTGGCCGTCATATCAATCCTTGTTTTGATAACCCTGAATAGAGCGCGCGTTCGACACCGCAGGGTTGTGATGCTGGTAATGCCTCACTATTTGATAACATGGCTTGGACGATAGGAGCAATCACTCTCTTGCTCGATATGACTAAATATGACGTGAAACTGGAGTGTAATGTATAGAATAAGCGAGGAAATTGGCGTATTTAGTTGACGCTAAACACGCCATCGGCAGGTTGTATATTGGCGACGTTATCCAGCGTCGCCGTTTACAAAGCATCAAAAATGACAGTGAGTGTTAGTCTTCAGACCAGTTAAACTTACTCTCGTCGATGCCTTCTTTTGCTTCTTTTAAGCGTTCACGGCGGTAACGTTCATCATCTCGCGCGGCATCAATTTCCTGCATGATGGTCGCGAGATCGGCCACAGTGTCGACTTCGGTAAATTGACCGGTTAATTCAGTTTCAGGGGTTAAATCACCTTTCTCGAATATAGCCCACATCTCTTTGGCATATTCGGTGGCTTTTAATTCTGGCGCAAACTGGCTGTAATAATCACGAATATTGTTGATATCACGAGTTAACATCCATTCTGCGTTGTTATTGGCTGCCGCATCGACCGCTTGTGGTAAATCGATAATTACTGGGCCTTGTTCATCAACCAGTACGTTAAACTCAGAGAGATCACCGTGGATTAAACCCGCACACAGCATTTTGACCACATAGCCCATCATGGTTTTATGGTCTCGGAGTGCTTGCTCGGCGGATAGCTCAACATCGTTTAGACGTGGGGCAACATAGCCTTCCTCATCGGTGACTAGCTCCATTAGTAAGACGCCATCAAAACAGCCATAAGGTACAGGGACACGTACGCCGGCAGCAGCCAGCTTGTATAAAGCGTCCACTTCTGCGCTTTGCCACATCTTCTCTTGTTGTTCGCGACCAAAGCCTGACCCTTTTTCCATCGCACGAGCACGACGGCTATTACGGACTTTGCGGCCTTCTCGGTAGGCCACGGCTTTTTTAAAGCTGCGCTGAGTTGCTTCCTTATAAACCTTGGCGCAGCGGATCGTCTCACCGCAGCGTACGATGTACACTGAGGCTTCTTTGCCGCTCATTAACTGGCTGGTCACTTCATCGACCAAACCATCGTCAACTAGGGGCTGTATTCGTTTCGGTATTTTCATGGCGTCGTTATACCTTAGTTCTTACATGGATGTAATACAAAGCTATCGAATCGATGAAATATCTATCAAATTTTTTCTGGCAGTGAACAAGAACGAGGTACTTGATGAGTGAGTTTCGACGATAGGTGTAACCATTATGCGTTGAGTTGCGTTATGGTTTTATTAAAACAAAGGTTAATTTGTACAGTGAATAATAGCTATTTGTAGGCAGGAATAGCGTAACGATGAAATTTACTTGTCGTGCTCATTGTTAGTATATAAACATCATTGAATATAAATTGGGTGCATTTAGTAATTGCTAATATATGTGATGTGAAGTCAATTTTATTACATATTCTGTATGTAATATTTATCGTGTGATTGAGTTAACAGCTAAATAAACAGAAATCGCTAATCCTAGGCGCCTAAATCGAGACAAGTCATTCGATTATCACTCATCCTTGAGGCAAATCTAAGATTATCGCTCGTTCTTTAAATGTTTATTTGGAGTTCGTGTATGCACCCGTGGGTCAAAAACTCAGTCGTTTATCAAATATACCCTCGTAGTTTTAATGATTCAAATTCAGATGGGATAGGTGACTTACAAGGTATTATTTGTAAGTTAGATTATCTTGTTGAACTTGGTATTAATACCATTTGGTTAAGTCCTATATATGAATCACCATGTGATGATAATGGCTATGATATTAGTCATTACCAGAGCATTCTCAAAGACTTTGGCACAATGGAAGACTTTGATTATCTTCTCGCTGAATGTCATAAGCGTGATATTAAATTAGTCATGGATCTTGTTATAAACCATTGCTCTGATGAGCATGAATGGTTTGTTGAATCCAGAAAGTCACGCGATAACCCTTATTCTGATTATTTTCATTGGGTTGATGAACCAAATAGTTGGAAGTCGGTTTTTGGTGGCTCGGCTTGGGAATGGTGTAAAGAAAGGCAGCAGTACTATTTACATATCTTCAGTAAAAAACAGCCAGATTTAAATTGGTCTAACAAAAATCTCCGCGATGAGATTAATGCAATGATCACATGGTGGCTAGATAAAGGGGTTGATGGATTCCGAGTCGATGCTATTTCCTTTTTGGAAAAACCGCAAGATTTCGCCAATTTCCCAGATCAAGATGTGTTTGCCACTTTGCCCTGCAATAACGAAAAAGTAGGTCATGAGTACATTCGCTCTTTCATGGAGCAAATCCATCAAAGAGGCGCTTTTTCTGTTGGTGAAATCAATGCAGTGAACACCGATGAAGTTCTGCGCTATACCTTGCCAGAGCGTGGTGAATTCCAGATGAGTATTGTCTTTGTTCCACCGGAAGTTGAGGTGTTTCACAGTGATTTGATTGGCTATTACAAGCAGCAAATTGAAAGACGAATTCAGTTACAACAACAGGGTGTTTGGGACGCGGTATTCCTTTCAAACCATGATAAACCTCGTCAAGTCTCTTTGTTTGGTAATGACGAAAAATATTGGCAACAGTCGGCTAAAGCACTCGCGGTACTGAACCTAACGCAGTATGGCACGCCATTTTTATATCAAGGTGAAGAAATTGGCATGACAAACTGCTACTTCGACACTATCGAACAATACAACGATATCGACACGGTCAATAAATATAACGAGTTAATCCAGCAAGGTCATAGCGCGAATGATGCCTTAGAAACTGTCAAGGTAGCCAGCCGCGACAATGCGAGAACACCAATGCAATGGAATGGTGGCCAATATGCAGGATTTAGCGATGTTAAGCCGTGGTTAGATGTCAATATCAATAAGGATCAAATAAACGTATCCAGCCAAGAAGCTGATGAATCCTCAATATTAAATTTCTACAAGAAGTTACTCGGAATGAGAAAAGAATCGAACTGCTTAAAGTTCGGACGTACGGTTTTACTGCCTTCTCATCCCAAGGTGATCATGTTTGAACGGTTATATGAAGAAGAAAAAATTACTGTAACGATAAATCTGAGTGATGAAACTCAGGCGGTTAATTATGACTTCAGTCGCTGCGAACACATATTAGGTCAAGATATTTCAGATTCAATTGAACCATTTGGTTATTCAGTTTGTCGAGGTGTGTGATGGGTATTTCAATAAAAGAAAAGGTAGGTTACGGCGTCGGCGATTTGGCATGTAATATTATATTTCAGACCGTAATGGCTTATTTAATGTTTTATTACACCGACATCGTTTTTATTGATGCGGCAACGGTTGGGGTAATATTCTTAGTCGCGCGTATTATTGATGCGGTGTCAGATCCAGTAATGGGTATGATTGTCGATAGAACCAATACCAAATATGGTCGATTTAAGCCTTATTTGTTGTTTGGTTCGGTTATTTTGGGTATTTCTGCCTTTGCTTGTTTTACCATTCCGGCCGATATGACCATGAATGGTAAAATAGCCTACGCAGCAATAACCTACATTATGTTGAGTCTTGCCTATACCTTAGTCAACATTCCGTACTCAGCACTGACGTCAGCAATGTCAAATGATCCGGAAGAAAGAACCAAGATCACAGCTGTTCGCGTAATGTTCGCTGTTATTTCAGGGCTCGTTGTCGCACAAATCGGTGGCCTTGTTGAGTTCTTTGGTGAAGGTGACAAGCTACTCGGTTACCGCTATGCGATCGGGTTTGCGGCTTTGCTCTCCACTGTCCTGTTGTGGGTGACGTTTGCGACAACTAAAGAGCGTCATGTGGTGGTGAGTGAAAAAGCCAACCATACGGTGAAAGAAGGTTTGGCGGCGATTGCTCAAAACAGACCATTGATTGTACTTTCCATCGTGTTCTTACTGATTTTAACCGCAGGTTTCATTTCATTTTCGGTCAACATTTATTTCTTAGAGCATGCGATGAAACGCCCTGATCTCATTGGTGCGTCAATTATGGTTGGAACGGTAACAACCTTCCTTGGCACCTTCATCGTACCTCATACGACTAAGCGTTTCGGTAAAAAACCAACCGCCATGGCTGCTATTATGGTGTACGGATTTATCCATCTATTGTTTGTGGCTAACTTCTATACCATTAATTCCGTGGAAGTCTATTTCGTGATCATTGCGATTAAAGGTATCGTTAATGCTTATACTTGGGCAATGGGCTGGGCAATGTTGCCAGACACTATCGAATACGGCGAATACAAAACGGGTATTCGTGCCGAAGGCTTGGTGTATTCAAGCTTCAGTTTCTGTCAAAAGCTGGGTATGGCCTTGTCAGGTATCGTAACAGGCTTGGTACTAGGATGGTTTGGTTACGCGCCAGAGGCGGGTATTACGCAAGAGGCGATTACTGGCGTGGTGGTGCTATTTGGCTACATTCCTTTGGCGTTCTGTATTGCGGCAGGTTTGATTCTGAAACTGTATAACTTGTCTGAAACCGATCACTTGCAGATCCGCGAAACACTCAGCTGTTAGCCAATCGGCAAACCACTCTTAATGACAAAGGCTAGGACGGTTACCTAGCCTTTTTATTGCGCTTTGTTTAACGTTTCGCGTTGTTCGAAATACCCATTCACTCTTCTCAAGATCTTGGTGACTTTTACCACTCTTTTCGTGTTAATTATTCTTGAAATTGGCGCTTTTTCGCAGAAATAGCCACTCAGTTAGGGTATCGCTGCCAAGTTGTTTAACATCACGCTGTGTTGTTTATTGCAGTAAGTAAATTGAGGGAATGATAATGGGCAAAACCGTGTCTGTCGTGGCGGTACTTTTTTTGGTAATGGGTTATTTTAGCTATCAATATTGGGTAGTGAAGCCGCAGCATGTAGAACAGCAAGCCAAAAGCATGGTGTTACAAATTGCGTATGGTGAGCAATGGTTTAATCCATTGAAGCATAGTGACGAGAACCCTATTTACCACACGACACTCGAAGTAAACAGTTCCTATGATGGTGTCGCCTATGCCGATGCAAAAATTGAGTATGTCGATGACCAAAAAACCTTGTGCAAAACGATTCGTTTTCAGTTTGCGATCGATTCTTTGAACGATTACCACTTGTTGTCACAAAGTGATTGTGCGATGGGCAGCAGCGAGAAAAGCGGATAAATTCGTTGAGTAATTTGACCGTGTTTAGGGGTTTACAACGATCGATAGATATCGCAATCTCAACCCCTAGATTTTATTAGAGTTCACACTAATGTCCCCGAATATTTTGTCACAAGAAATCAAATTTATCGCCTCTGACATGGATGGCACATTGCTTGATGAGTCATCTCAGCTTGATCCTCAGTTTTATGATATTTATCGTCAACTTACTGAACAAGGGATCATCTTTGCTGCGGCTTCTGGTCGCCAGTATGCGAGTTTGAAAAATACCTTCGCCCCGATTCAAGATGAGATGATGTTCATTGCTGAAAATGGCACTTTTGTTATGCATAAAGGTGTTGAGCTATACAGTTGTCCACTTGATACTCAAACTGCGCGTGAAGTGATTATTGCTGCGCGTGAGATTGAAGGCGCGTATACCGTTTTATGTGGTAAGAATTCCGCTTATATTGAAACTCAAGATCCTGTCGCGCTTGCGGAGCTCAGTAAGTACTACCATGCATGTCACTACGTGGACAATCTACTTGAGGTGGATGATGAGTTTATTAAGGTGGCGATCTGTCATTTTGAGAGTACTGAGCAGTTTGTCTTCCCAACGATGAACGCCCAATTTGGTGCGAACAATCAAGTGGTGGTGAGTGGTCGTATTTGGTTGGATATTATGAATGCCAACGCGTCAAAAGGCGCTGCAATCGAGCATCTACAGCAGACGCTAGGTTTTACCCATGAGCAAACCATGAGTTTTGGTGACTACTTCAATGATGTGGAGATGCTCAAAGCGAGCTATCACTCCTATGCGGTAGAAAATGCCCATCCTGAGGTGAAAAAGCTGGCGCGCTTTAGAGCACCAAGCAACATCGACTCGGGCGTAATTCAAGTGATCAAACAAACGGTTCTGAAGCGATAAACGTGGCTGTTGGTCGATAAACAATGATCCCCACGTTAGGTAGGGGTCATTGTGCCTTTCTGTCGGTGTTTAGAAAATACTAACCAATCATCGTCATTCTACTGATGGTAAAACTAACGAGCGCATCTTCTGTGGCCTTGATATACGCCGCAATGTGACTATTGGCGAGGTGCGCTTGTAAATGTTGCTCTGAAACCCAGTTTTCATAAAAGACAAAGTGTGCAGGATCTTCGTTGTTTTGATGCAAATCGTAATTGATACAGCCGTCTTCTACGCACGTTGGGTCGATTAATTTCAACAGCTCGCTTTTTACCAAATCAATCTTATCTGGCTGTGCGACGATATTCGCCACTATAGTCAAATTTGCCATTGTTCTTTCCTCAAATGTGGGTTCATATTTCGGCTCTGGTTCGCCGTTATTCTGCGTTTCGCTAAGCATAGCCTCTACTTTGCCTATGAAAAACTGGGTGTGACTAAAACCTGTTTCAAGCAAAATTTGATAATCACTCACTGCCTTTGCTGAACTGAGCGCGATACTGCCTCGGTGACACACCGACAACACGGCGAAAGTGATGGCGCATGCTTTCTGCATTATTGAAGCCTGCCTGTACGGCAAGTTGTTCAATATTGCTGTCTTCACTTTCCAGTAGCCCTTTGGCGAGTTCGGTTCTTTGAATAATAAGCCACTCTTGTGGAGTGAGATCCATGCTAGCGCGAAACTTACGATCAAAAGTGCGTCGCGACATATTGGCTTTCTGCGCCAATAAATCGATGCTGATGGCTTGTTTTAGGTTCGCTTTGGCCCATTGCAATGATTCAGAAAACTGATTAGGCACTTGTAGCATTGGCGTGTCGACAAACTGAGCTTGTCCCCCGGAGCGGTGAGCGGAGATCACCAGGCGTTTGGCGACTTGGTTTGCCACCGCATAACCAAAATCGAGCCTGACGACAGCAAGCGCCAAATCTAATCCTGCCGCACTGCCTGCTGAGCAGCCATATTGCCCATCAAAAACGTACAGCACATTACTGGCGTAATCGACATTGGCAAAGCGCGCACGAAACTTGGTTTCAAACGCCCAGTGGGTGGTCGCTCGTTTACCATCTAAAAGTCCAAGTTCGGCCAGCAAAAAGGCACCAGAACAAAATGAGATGATTCGTTTATTTTGCTCAGCAAAGCGTAACACTTCCGCTTTGGTATGTGGGTCGGTGTGACCACTTTGGGTTGGCCAACTTGGGATGACTAACATGTCGTAGCCATCCAACCCTGCGACATGTCTAGTTTGCATTACGATGTCGCCAGTTGTGGTGATCGGCTGATCGATAAGATTGACGATTTCCGTTTGATACCAGTTATCGAACTCTGGTCGCGGTAAAGCAAACATCTCTACCGCGCAACCAAGTTCAAATAAGGAGACATTGGGGTGTGACAGTATGGCTACGCGCATGCGGCTTATCCTAGTAGTTGAATAACTTGGCTTGATATTAACGTTCGTTGACTAAAAAGCCAATGGTGCAATTTTGACCGATTTTGAATAATGGAGTCAGATAGCATTCGTTAGGGCGCAAGGAATAAAGCTAACAAGCGCTCGTGTTGAAATCATTGATTGATAGTGAATAAGGAGAGTTTATGTCTAGTGCCGTATCAAGAGTTGCTGCTGCGTCGAACGATAGAGCGTTGCGTCATTTTAGCCAGCTATTGGAATTTGAAACTGATTGCTGGGATGTTCACCATGCCTTAGTGAATAAAAGACAAGACTTCGTCTTAGTCGATGTCCGTGGAGATGAGCTGTTCTCGCAAGGTCATATCGATGGTGCGGTGAATATTCCCCACAGTCGTTTGAATGAAAAAAACCTTGCGGAGTATGCGCCGGATAGTTTGTTTGTGGTCTATTGCGCAGGGCCACATTGCAATGGCACTGAGAAAGCGGCTATTCGTCTGGCAAAATTAGGTCGTCCGGTGAAGAAAATGATTGGCGGGGTGACGGGGTGGTTAGATGAAGGTTTCAGCTTAATAGGCTCACAATAGCAGCAAATTGGTGAGCACTTGATTAAGCTGCTGGCATTCTATGCGCGATAGGTTTTTAAGTCAGTTACTCTATGCATAAATTGCATAGAGTAACTGACGAAATATCATTGGTAAGTTATAGCCTTCGCCACTAAACTCCGCGCTCTTTTTTACCTCATGGACTTTGTATGTTCTCACAATCGTTAACCGCTCAGCTAACCAGAATGGTGCTATTGCTGGGTTTGACGCTCGTTGCGGTACATCATAACGAGCCGTTGCTCAAACTGCTTGCAGCGCAAGCCGTGGACATGGGTTGCCATCAGCAAAATGGCACACAAGAATCTGCTGCTCATCAGCACCATCACTAAGTTCTTGACCGGTAACTCGTGTTATTGAACAGGTCACGAGACAGTCATTAAATAAGTTAATAAGACATAAATATGAGTATTTTTCGCTTTCCGTTATTGGTTTGGCTAGGGATCGGCATTTTGATCACCAGCCTTGGTATTCGACAGTCATTTGGTATTTTTATGATGCCAATCTCTGATCATTTTCAAACTGGTCGAGAGTTCTTTAGTTTTGCGATTGCACTGCAAAACTTACTGTTTGGCGCATTCCAACCGTTTATTGGTATGGCCGCTGACAAATTCGGCTCAAAACGCATTATCTTTTTAGGTGCTCTTTCTTATGCGTTGGGTCTGTATTTAACCTCCATCACCACTGAAGCGAGCATGCTTTACGTTTCGCTAGGTGCTTTGGTTGGTCTTGGTCTTAGTGCGACCAGTTACGTCATTATCCTCGGTGCTGTTGCTAAAGTAGTACCTGCGGAGCACGCTGCAAAAGCGTTTGGTTTAACCACTGCTGCGGGTTCATTTGGCATGTTTGCTGTGATCCCGGGGGCGCAATGGCTGTTAATGGACTTTGGTTGGCAGCAAGCAATGCAGGTGTTCGCCGTGTCTTGTACGGTGATCATGGCCTTAAGCATGTTTATGAAAACGGCTCAAGGCAATCAAACCAATGTGCAAAATGGTCAAGACGATCTCACGTTAGGTCAGGCGATTAAAGAAGCATTCCATCATCGTGGCTACTGGCTGATTCATGCTGGTTTCTTTGTGTGTGGTTTCCATGTCATGTTTATCGCCACTCACTTACCAAGCTACTTGGCTGATAAACATTTACCTGCATCTAGCGCTGCGATGGCACTAGCGTATGTTGGTATTTTTAATATCTTTGGTTCGTATTTCTGGGGTGTGATGGGTGATCGCTTTAATAAGCGTTACGTTATGTCAGCACTGTATTTGATGCGTACGGTTGTGATTGCAGGTTTTGTAACTCTACCTATCACAGAAAATACCGCGGCGATTTTTGGTGCGGCAATTGGTTTTTGTTGGTTAGGCACCGTTCCACTGACATCAGGTCTGGTTCGCCAAATTTTCGGAGCTCGATACCTTTCGACGCTGTATGGCTTGGTGTTCTTTACTCACCAAGTTGGTAGCTTTCTTGGCGCGTGGGCGGGCGGTCGTATCTATGATTACTATGGTAGCTACGAGCCAATTTGGTGGTCAACGGTCGTACTGGCGTTTATCGCGGCGCTGCTGCACATTCCAATCAATGATAAGCCAGTTGCGCGTTTAGCAACTGCATAATCATTAACCGAAACATTGAGAGCTGAGTTATACTTGGCTCTCTTTTTATTTATCGTTTGTGGATTCCCATGTTCTC
Organism: Vibrio ichthyoenteri ATCC 700023; assembly: GCF_000222605.1. GTDB lineage: Bacteria > Pseudomonadota > Gammaproteobacteria > Enterobacterales > Vibrionaceae > Vibrio > Vibrio ichthyoenteri. The sequence goes on from NZ_AFWF01000040.1 coordinate 18,512, forward strand.
GGAATGGCTTACCTCTGAGGCTCTGATTGCGGCATTTTTGATTTTTGTTGGTTCCTTTGTTCAAACATCGATCGGATTTGGTTTGGCTATCGTCGCATCACCGCTGTTATTTCTTGTTTCACCTGACTATGTACCCGCGCCGATCTGTTTGGTGGCATTGTTTATTTCGCTGTTAAACGCGCTTAAATACCGCTCTAGTATTGAAATTGGTGGCTTGAAAATGGCGCTAATTGGTCGTGTGCCAGGTTCAATTGCGGGCGGTGCGCTGTTGGTGATGGTTTCCGGCAATGTGTTGGCATTATGGTTAGGTATTTTAGTGTTATTTGCCGTTGTGGTTAGCTTGCTGCCACTGCGTATCGAACCGACGCCAATGCGAATGGGGATTGCGGGATTCTTCTCTGGATTTTTTTGGCACCAGTAGTGCTATCGGTGGGCCTCCTATGGCGTTGCTATTACAGCATCAAGAAGCCAATCAGCTACGCGGAAACCTCTCGGCATTTTTTGTGTTTAGCTCGATGATCTCGCTGGCGGTGCAAATTCCGGTTGGATTTTTAAATACCCACCATCTTTGGATAACCATTCCCTTGCTGCCAGCCGCTTACTTGGGCTATCGCCTTGCTCGTGCGACGACGGATTCTTTACCAAAAGAAAAAATTCGCATTGGAGCTTTAGTGCTTTGTTCACTTAGTGGAGCAACGGCGGTATGGCAAGGGATTATGGCGCTATAATTCATCTTAGGTTCATGTTAAATGTGAATACTAATAGTGTGGAACGGTGTCATCATGTATAGCCAATAAGCTGATTAACTTAGATGGCCCTAATTGACTCTCTATGTTTTCAATTTCATTTTTTAAAAGAGGGTAAAAATATGCGAACACTCGGTAACATCATTTGGTTTCTTTGTGGTGGTGTCATTATGGGTTTAATGTGGTGGATGTTTGGCTTGCTGGCATTCATTAGTATTATCGGTATTCCATGGGGCAGAGCTTGCTTTGTTATGGGCAATTTCTCATTCTTTCCATTTGGTAAAGAAGCAATCTCCCGTGACGAGCTAACCAATGAGATGGATATTGGTACTAGCCCATTAGGTATTATTGGTAACATTATTTGGTTTTTACTGGCCGGTGTTTGGTTGGCGATAGGTCATATTCTTTCAGCGGTGGCGTGTTTTATCACCATTATTGGTATTCCATTTGCTTTGCAGCATTTGAAACTGGCCGTGATCTCACTAGCGCCGATTGGTAAAACTGTGGTTTCGAGAGAGGAAGTAGCCGCGGCTCGCTACTCACTGCGTCGTTAGTACCGTTTGATGTTTTATTTAAAGAAACGCCGCATAACAGCGGCGTTTTTTTGTGCTCGTTATTGGGAGCCTAATAAGCTTTGATGCCAAACTCACGCAGTTTGTTGGGTAGGACGTCATCAAGTTTATCAATGTCTTCGACCAAGATATCGATTAAAGCAAACTGGTGTTGCTGATAGAGCGCTTTAATTGCTTGTTTTTGTTGCTCATCGGTAGGGCCTTGATCATCTCCCCAGTATTGAATATAGACCTTGCCACTTGGTAGATAGAAATCACACAATTGCTCTTGTTCAATTGGCAGTGGGCGATCGTAGGCATGTACTATGCCATTCATATAGAGCCAATTGTCGATGATTAGCTCACCTCGAGAATGAACATAGTGCCCATCTAAGGTGCGATGTTTCGCGGCAAATTTTTGCTGAAAATTGCTGAATGATTTGTCGGTGGCACTGGCATTTGCATCTTGGCCTAAGAACTCAATCACGGTTTGTTTTAACCGTTGGTTGTGCACAAGGGTATCGTGCCACACGGCATAGTGTTGTTCGCTTTGATTATCGACCCGTTGCTGACCACCATGAGTGAAACCTGAAGCGGTGACGAGCCAACCATTGTCGGTTTTAGTTATCCAACCAAGCTCACTTAATAATTGATTGATTTTCTTTGCATTGAGCTGAAAACGTTGGCCTATTTGTGTCGCGGTAAGCTGCTTTCCGGCGGTATGGGCATCATCGATGAGCAGGTTCTCTGGCCAGACAATGTATTGCCCAAATTTTGGATGCTGTAGGTATTCGCCCCCAAATCTACGCCCAATCTCAGTTAACACCCAACTTTCATCACTGCGATTGATGTAACCGGCGTGTTTTAAGTCTTTAAACAGCTGCTTAGCGTCAATATCTCGTACTTTTGCCAATTGGGAAGTCGATATTTTTTGTTGTGTCACGCATTGCTCCTTTGCGCCACGAATTGATGCTATTTTGGCAGGAATAGCCGTGATAATCCATGCTTGTTATGCGCTTGGTTAACACTATTAGGCCAAGTTCACGCGTAAAAAAAGGAGGCAAAGCCTCCTTTGTAAACGGTTTAAAATGTGTTTAAAACCACCTGATTACGGCCAAGCCCCTTCGCTTGCGAGATGGCTTTGTCGGCATTGCCAATCGTTATGTGTTGGCTGTCTTGTACCCGTGTAATTCCAATACTGATGGTGTAGTGGATGGTGTTTTCATTGTAGAGATAAGCACGTTTCTCGACTAACTGCCTAAAGAGGTCACACTGGTCATACGCATCATTTTCATCATTGGCGTAGAATAAGACACAAAACTCGTCCCCACCATAACGTGCGTGACTGATGGCGTTCGGCTTGGAGAAACATGTTTGCATTAATTCGGCCGTTGCCAAAATAATCTTGTCACCACATTTATGGCCATAGTCGTCATTGATCAGCTTGAAGCGGTCAATATCAATCAAAGCAAAAAACACTCGCTGGTTGCCGACATTGTGATCGATGGCTTCGCGCATGATGTGTTTATTGTCTAATTGCGTCATGACATCTTTGCTAAGCAGTTTTTTATGCAGTAGTAAGTTGGCCAAGGCCACTTCAGAGTAATCACGTATCATGCGAATAATCGCGCGATAGCTTGGTGTTAATGCTTGTACATACACCACTGCAATCAATTCATTTCGACTAAATAACGGAAAACGGTAATGGCGCGATTGTATCATCAGCTTTTTCGCCAAAGGGTCGGCTAATGCTTTGCTTCGATAGCTGATCTCGCCTGGAGTCAATTGAGTAATCAGTTGCCCTCCGTCCATAACGACACGGCTATTACCGTGAAAGTCTAAGGTGCTAAATTGGTCACTATCGCGGTCATAAAGGCAAAACTGCATCCCCTGATGTGAGAGAAAACGGTCAATAATGAGACGCAGTTGCTGCTTGAATTGTGCCAATTCTGTTTGACGACTGAGCTTGGCGAGAGCGTGATTCAGTTGATGTACTAAATAGCTGATTGACCCTAAAATGAGCAGTAATGACGCAATAAATATCGCGGTTAAACCAAATTGGTAAGACGACGCGAGAATGTCAGAACGATCGGTTCCGGAGATAAAGACCCAGTTAAACGGATTGTCGGTATCGAACACGGTGATCTTGAACTGATCTTGGTAGTAGTATTCATAATTACCAAACTGATGCCCTGACTTAATCAATTCACTAATGCCACCGTGGTAGCTGACCGAAGGTGAGCCAATACGATTTGGGTCAGGGTGAAAAATTAAACGCTCGGTCTGACGGTCGATGACAAAGACATAGCCATCATTGAGGGTTCGTAAACCTCTAAGGCTTTGGGTTGTGTGCATCAGGTCAAATTCGAGCCAGATTTGATTTTGACTGTCAGGGGTGTATTTGACAGCAAAAACCCAATAGCCAGGTTTTTTCTCATACAGGGATGACACTTCTAACTTAGCGGACAGTTTCAGCAATGGTGTCCATACGATACTGTCATCTTGCTCTGCTTTGGTTGGATTCAGCATTATCGAGCGATATTGACCTGTCTCCAGATTCACGTGAATGACATCGGCATACAAAGGCGTGTGTTTAAGAATTCGCTTAGCCGTGTTGTTAAATTGCGTGAGAGACTTGGCGCTATCTAAAAGAAACAATTTACTGGCGGCAGCTTCCACTTGAGTAGAAACTAAACTGGTGGCGGTATTGAGGTTGGAGAGAGACTGCAGATCGGCATCTCGCTCAGATGTTTTGAATTGCTGATAAGCCAAAAAAATCATACCGAGCGATAATAGTATTACGTACGGCCTGAGGGCGTGGATAACGAACTTAGGTAAAGCCATAACTGAGTTTTGCCAACATATATAAATTTATTGTGATTTGTGTCGTATATTAAACGCATTTTTTATGCACATCAATGCACTTTTGACAAGAAATACTGGCGTTGTTGAATGAAAAATAAGGGGCGCATCACTTTACGCCCCGTGTGGCTTAGTTTGGAGTGAAATGGAAAATCGCCATTGAAACGGGTTCAAGCAGAATTTGTTTTCCATCAATGGTTTGATGTAAATCGAGTCCGCCGGTATTACATAGCATGGTCCATTTCTGATCTTCATCACTTGGTAGTGTGAACCGAGCAGGTGCGTTGGTTTGGTTGATGCAGTAAAACAGTTCATTACCGTGCTCATCAATACCTAAATGCAAAGCGACCGCGGTAAGTTGATTCCAGTCATCATGGGATAAATCTTTGCCATCTAGACGACGCCACACAATACGGTTGTGATTACGGCGTTCACCACTGAAAGCGCGAATAAATGGCACCATGTAGGTTTGCCGCGCGGCGATCATGTCAGCAAGCCATTGTTTAAATGCCAGCTTGTTTTCATCTAGCTGCCAGTTGACCCAACTGATTTCGTTATCTTGGCAATAGGCATTGTTGTTGCCATTTTGACTATGGGAAAGTACATCGGCAGTTAAAATGTGTGGGATACCAAAAGAGAACAACAGCGTGGCCATAAAATTGCGCTTCTGCTTTTCGCGTATGCTCGTGATCGACTGACGATCAGAGGGCCCCTCGATACCATAGTTTTCAGAACGGTTGTCGCCATGACCATCGCGGTTTTGTTCGCCGTTGGCTTCGTTGTGCTTAGATTTATATGAAACAAGGTCTTGCAGGCAGAAGCCATCATGATAGGTAATGTAATTGACCGTTAAACGATAAGGCCAGTTGGCGGCACTGTAGAGATCTCTTGAACCCATTAAGCGCGTCGCGAGTTCCGTTAAGTAACCATGATCGCCACGCCAAAAGCTCCGACTGATGTCTCTAAGGCGGTCATTACATTCATTCCAACCTTGGGGAAAATTGCCAACTTGGTAGCCATTTGGTCCGATATCCCAAGGTTCAGCAATTAACTTGGTCTGTTTGAGAACCGGATCTTGTGCGACGGCTTTAAAAAATCCGCTATTAGGGTTGAAGTGATCGCCTTCACGACCCAGTGTTGCTGCTAAGTCGAAACGGAAACCATCAATTTGGTATTCATTGACCCAATAGCGCAGCGTATCCATGACCAAATTGAGCGATGGCTGATAGGCCAGGTTAACCGTATTTCCACAGCCCGTGTAATTAGCAAAGTGAGGTCCATGGGTGAGATAATGGTGTTTGTCCAGGGCCTTGAGGTTAAAGACGGGGCCGTCTGTTCCTCCCTCGGCGGTATGGTTGTACACGACATCTAAGATGACTTCAATCCCATGGCGATGCAACTCTCGAATGGTGGTTTTGAGCTCAAAAACCGCATCGTATTCCGCATAGCGTGGATCGGGCACCATAAAGAGATATGGGTTGTAACCCCAATAATTCACCTTGCGCATAGAGAGTAGGTGAGGCTCATGCATACAAGCAGTGATCGGTAACAATTGAATGGTATTGATGTTTTGTTCACGATAGAAGTTCAACATCGGTTCACTGATCAGTCCCAAGTATCGGCCTTGCTGCGTTGGAGATACGTCGGGGTGGCTCTTAGTCACACCTTTGACGTGAGTTTCAAACAACACCATTTCATCACGTGGACGATTAGGTCTTTGGATATCTTGCCAGTCAAATTTATCGTTAGTGACCACGCATTTGGCTAACTCAAAACTTTTTTGTGAATTGAACGGCAGTTTGTAGGTGAGTTCGCTGTCGAGTGCCTTAGCGTATGGATCGGATAAATAATGTGGTTGGCCGTTAATGGTGGTGATGTAACCATACTTTTGGCCTACTTGAATGTCGGTGATATGGGTGTAGCGAATCCCCGCGTATTCAAGCTCTAACGGATGAGTAGTATAACTGCCAGAATCGTCAAACAACGCCAGTTGAATGTCGGGGCAGTCAGGCGAGTGAATCGCAAAGTTGCACCCTTGTTGAGTGAGGGTGGCACCGAGCGGATACGGGCTAGAATTGGTCACTGTCATTGATTTTATTATGTGTCTTCTGTAAGTAAATTATCACTTGGTCAAGTACGTCAAATACCATCCAATTTTAGAGCAGAGATGAACGATTGATTTAGCATACTGTTATCTCTTTATCTAAATAGTGAACTATATTGCATTTTGTATTACAGAATGTTGTTTAACTTTGAATGTTTTTTATCTTCAAATGTGATCAAACACGATACTAAAGTTCAATTCATTGAATTTATGCACTGTTGCTATGTATTTACCACGAGGTAGTTACATGGTTTAGTTTGAGATTTGGGTATACATTTCGCTTGTTTTGAAGATGCGAAATAGTGTGATTCATAGTTGCTATATTGACCGCAGATTGATTAAGGCTACCAACGCTGAAGTAGCGTTTTTAATACAATAGAGTAAATACTAAGTGAAAAGGAAGACTAGGATGTCTCGCACTTTGTTTGCAGTATTTGTACTTACTGTAACTAGCCTCACAAGTGGCTGCTTTGAACCTCAGAATAACGCGATTAAATTCCACGGTATCTACACCACCGAACTAGCCAATCTGCCGCTGATACAAATTTACCATCAAGATGATCGAGATTATTTACGCTCGGCTTGGGGTGTTTTCGCGATTGATGTGAGCACTCAAGGTGCGATAAAAGTAAGAGATAGTCGAGTGTCTATCACCGGTCAATTCGGTGACGCGAAGCACGGTGAGTACCAGAGTATTGTGTTTAAGGACGAGGAAGCAATCTATCAAGCAACGCGCCATAATGCTTTGCCTGAGCATTTATTATTGGACAAAATGTACGACTCTCCGGAGTGGTTTACAGAGGTTGGCCAGCATCAAAGTTGTGAATTTTCAACGTTGAGTGAGAATCGCGAAGCGCAATTTGACCGAGAATTGATCAATGAACTTGCTCTGCTTGGTGAAAAGTCGTCAGGCCCATTTGGCAAAACCAACAGTTTATTGATTGCTCAAAAAGGCGAAATCGTTTTTGAAAAGTATATGAATGGCTGGCAGGGTGCTTACCCTCACAGCATTCAATCAGTAACAAAAAGCTTAACCGCCATGATGGTTGGGGTTGCGCAACAACAAGGTAAACTTGCCAATACTCAGCAAAAGCTCAGTGAATTGATGCCACAATACTAATCTTTATTAGAGGGCGAAAAAGACGCGCTAACCTTACACGATTTATTGGTGATGGGGGCTGGTCTTGATTGGGATGAATGGCGTGTCCCTTATAGCGACCCGAAGAACATTCGCTATCAAGAAATGGCCGATAGTGACCCTGTGCCCTTTGTGCTGAACAGAGCATTGGTGGATAAGCCCGGAGTGCGCTTTAACTACAATGGCGGTTTGGTGACAATTGTGGGCCAACTGTTAGCTGAGCAGACTGAGCATGACAATTTTGCCGATTTTATGCGAAATAGCCCAATGCAAAGCTTATGTTTGGAGCATGCCTATATTGAAAAGCAGGCGGGTAATACATCGAATACTGCCGGTGGTGCGTACTTGCGACCAAGAGATATGCTTAAATTAGGTATTTTATTGGACAATAACGGTGAGTGGCAAGGTAAGCAAATCATGGCGCCTGAATGGGTTAAAGCCATGACAACACCTTATATTGCGACCCCAATTTACAGCTCCAGTTATGGTTATTATTGGTGGATAGACCATATATTCAATCAAGGTAAAACTTACCAAGTGAATTATGCTTTGGGTTATGGTGGCCAGTTAATTGCGGTGGTTGATGATCTTGATTTGGTTGTGGTGCGCACCGCGAGTAATTATGATTTATTGCTACCACACTCGCGTTTGATGAGAGAGTTCATTCTGCCTGCATTTACGCTCAATTAGATTGTGCTTTACCAGAGTTTCAGCTTACGAAATGTGTCGCTGCAACGGCTTTACAATCAATGAATATCAAAAATGTTGCTATTAAATTAAGTGCTTTTAATTAATGACAATTATCTGATTTTAAAGATTTTATTTTGCTAAGCAGTGTACGGTGTAAGTAGCGGATCAGGCGCTTCACTTTGACAGTTTGCTGCAAGTCTCTACGCTTATATAAAAACGTCAAAGAAAAGGAGAGCACTATGGCGACACTCAAACAGGATATTCCAAATCGTGTAACCATCTATCATGATGACCTCGAACAAGAAAAAGCAGTTAAAAACGCATTGGCGCCAGAGAAACCTCGTTATTTCAATGGTTCGCCTACTTATCAAGCTGAGAGCGTTGAATCTTTTAAGCAAAAATTAGCCGATGCTGGGATGTCGTTAGACAAATAGCGTCGTGAATGTATCAACATGAATAAGGCCACCTATTTGGTGGCTTTATTGTTTCTCTTCTTATTTCAGCGCTTGGCGGTTATCTCGTGTGCTGAGAATGCTTGCCTAGTGAGTGGTGGGCGGCCATTTTCCTTGTGATCATGACCAGTGAGCTATGCTCATGCATTAAGTGCTTTGTGCTATGGCGATGATACGGCGTAAAACCGCTTCTTCAGTGACATCCGCGTTACGGTAGTAATTGAAAATTTCTGAATTTATCGCTTGCTGAGCTACGGGATTGACGGCCATGGAATCGCCCATGCTCGGTATCGCCAGGCCATTTTTCATCGCTTGTTGGAAATCATTATAGGATTGAATTTGACAAGGATTAAAACCGGAAAGATCAATGTCAGTACGCACTGGAATAGAACCTTTCATCTGATTGAATTTAGCTTGAAACTGCTTATCGGCTAGCACATTTGCTACTTCAACGGCTTGCTGTTGAGTGAAATCAGGGGCGTCCATAAAAATAAAGCTGTCCATATTATAAAGGAAAGCATGATGTGATTGGGGTGTCGGGTAGCAACCAATTTGCTGAGGTACCTTCACATCAGAGGCGATCAAGTCACCAAGAATCCAATCCCCACCAAGTTGGAATAGCGCTTGATCGCTGACTAATAGTTGCGTGGCGGTATCCCAATTTTGGTTTGGTTGTTGCGGTTTAACGAAACTGGCGAGTTTGCGTAATTGCCTGAGCGCCAAGCGCATTTGTTCACTATCAATATGGTCGCGCTTAAGCTCGACTAATGCTTTGTGGTAGAAATCAACACCACCAGATGCAATCACCAAGCTTTCAAATAACAACGCGATTTGCCAACTTTGTTCGCCAATGGCTAACGGCAGTCGGTTGGCTTGCTGAGCTTTCTCCATAGCTTGAAACATTTCTGGCCAAGTTTTGGGAATTTGCAATTCAAGCTGAGCCAGTACGGTATGGTTAACCCACATCCAATTTAAACGATGCAGCGTTATAGGTAAGGCGACGTAGCCATTAGCCGATTTATTGATATTAATAATTAGTGGGTAAAGATTGTCATCCCATTGATGTTTTTGCGCAGTTTCGTTGATGGTGTGGACAATGCCTACGTCGTCCCACGCTTTGATGCTCGGCCCTTCGATTTGTGCCACATCTGGGGTGTTTCCAGCTAGTGCTCTCGCTTGCAACACTGTCATTGCGCTGTCTCCGCCGCCACCTAAAATCGGGGAGTGACGTAGCGGAATATTGTGTTGTTGCAATTGCTGTTCTAAGGCTGCGAGAGCTTTTATTTCGCCTTTTGAGGTCCACCAATGGAGAAACTCTACTTCGGCTAAAATCGGAGTTGAGAAACTGGTCATTAACAAGGTTAGTAGTGTTTTTTTCATGCTTAATCTCTTGGGAACGTGAGCGTTGCGCACAGGCCACCACGCTCAGTCACACTTAGGGACAACTGACCGCCATGAGCTTTGGCAATGCTTTGCGAGATAGTTAAACCTAGGCCGTTGCCTTCTTGATCGGTGTGACCACGAAAATAGGGTTGAAAGAGTTGGTCGAGTGCATTGGGATCGGAGTTCTTCGGTTCCAAACTGGTACCCTGATCTGCGATGCGAACCGTTAAATTTTCTGCGCTTTCCTCTAAAGTGACTTCGGCCTTATCGCCATATTTGACTGCGTTATCAATCAAGTTTTGTATACAACGTTTAATGGCTAACGGTTTCCCAGCATAAGGCGCGATCGAGCCTCCTTTGAGCAAAATACGCTCGCCTTTCGGATCGATGGCGGCGGCAATATGCGCCACCAGTTGTTGTAAGTCGATCGGCTCAATATCTTCGTGAATGTCGGTCTCTTTAATGCATTGCAAAGCACCTTTGACCATTAAATCGAGATCATTGGCAATACGTGAAAACCGCTCACGTTCGATGTCGTCGTCGAGCATTTCAGCGCGGAGCTTTAGACAAGCGATAGGGGTCTTTAAATCATGGGATATAGAGCCAAACAGCATTTCACGATCTTTGATATGGCTGTTGATACGGCGATTCATTTTATTGAATGCATGCACTGCCGCTTTAAGCTCAGCGCTGCCTTCTTCTTTTACTTCTGGGACATTTAATCGGCTCGACATCAGCGTCGCTGCTTTGGCTAAGCGGCGGATAGGGCGAATTTCTCGTTGCACGACCACCCATGTGCAAATCAACAAGACTAATGCCGAAAGGAAAAGCGTGAACCATTCGCGAATGTCAAAATAGCTGGTTTCTAGATTGATGTAAGGCGCAGGCAGAACGGCGGCTAAATAGAACCAAGCGTGTTGATCGACCTTGACCTGCATCACCAAAATCGGTGGGTTTAGGTCGCCGTATGAGAGCGAATAGTGCCCCCACAATAACGGCAGTTCATCAATCGGCAGTTCTTTGTTGAATACTTTGAGTTTATCTCGGCGTGTAAATTCTACCTCGATGGTTGGCGCGTCTTGTAGCTCGTTATGCAGTACCGACTCAACCTCACTGATAACCATGGTTTTTCTTGCACTGTCAGGGAGTGGCGCTACTGGGATTTGGTGATTGTTGAGCGAAACAAAAAAGCGGGTTCCCCCCATATTGCGCAGCTGATTGAGCACCAAATGACGATATTCAGGTGGTAAGGTTTGAAAGAAAGAGATGGTCGATGCTGCACTTAATGCGAGGCTATTAACGGTGGTTTTCAGCCCTTGTTGATCTTTTTCGCTGCTGTGTTGATACCAAATGAGTCCCGCTAGAAATTGAGCAAGAATGATGACGCACAGCAAAAATAAGCTGGTGCGCATAGCTAAGGAATTGCTCCAACCTTTAACTTTCATACTGTACGCCAGCGGTGAGCATGTAACCTTTGTTACGTACGGTCAAAATCAGTGAGCGCTCTTTGTCATCAAGGTGGTGCCGTAAGCGGCTAATTTGTACATCAATACCGCGCTCAAATGGATCGCTATCGCGCCCCCATATTTCGCGAGCAATGTCATCACGAGATAGGACTGATTCTGCATTGGCAATAAATAATCCCAATAGAGAGAGATCGGCACCACTTAACTGTTTAATGGTTTGCGTAGGCTGGTGAGTGAGCTGACGAGTGACGGTATCGAGCTGCCAGTTTGCAAAGCGAACACGCCGCGCCAGTTTAGCGCTTTGACTCGTGACGCTACGACGTAAAATGGTTTTAATACGCGCGAGTAACTCACTCGGACTAAAGGATTTAGTAATATAATCATCGGCGCCCATCTCAAGTCCGGCCACGCGATCTGCCTCTTCGGTTACGGCTGTGAGCATAATAATCGGTACATTAGAGGTTCGACGTAGCTGCTGACACAACGTAAAACCATCATCGCCAGGCATCATGATATCGAGAATGATCAAATCCGGTTGGTACTTATCAAGCTCGCGCCACATCGCACTGCCATTCTCCGCCCCAACGACGCTAAAGCCCGCTTTTCCCAGATAGTCGCTCAATGCTTCACGCAGATCACGGTTATCATCGACCACTAAGATTTGTTTGCCGCTCATCCATCTTCCCATCTCTTTAAATCGTGCGGTCATGATGCCATTGAACGTGATTATCTCAATTGAATCTCGTTAATTTCTCGCTATTTATAGCGTTATTTTTGTAAGTGAACTCTTACATTCCATTGCGATGCGACATGGATGTAAACCGAAAGGAAAAAGTGAGAGATGAAGGAGCTTGTTGGGTTGCTCAGTGAGACCGGAGCATCGTTAATGGTGATATGTTCCGTTCTATTGTGCGATAAAAATAGGAAAAGTGGCCACCAGCATATGACCTAAAGTTAACTTGAGTTAATCTGATAAGAGTGGATGTGAGATACAGAGGTAGGTGAGTATGGATTTGTCGGTCGGGCAAGTTGCTGAACGGGCGGGTGTTGCGGTTTCTGCACTGCATTTTTATGAGCAAAAAGAATTGATTAGTAGCTGGCGCAATGCTGGTAATCAGCGCCGTTATGAACGCAGTGTGATTCGGCGTGTGGCGGTTATCAAAGCGGCGCAGCAAGTGGGCATGTCTTTAGAAGAAATCGGCCAAGCTTTTGCTCATCTTCCTAAGCATAAAGCGCCTAGCAAAGCTCAGTGGGAAGCAATGGCCACCCAGTGGCATGCCGAACTTGATCATCGAATTTTACAGCTCAAGTCGTTGCAAAATGATCTCCACGGCTGTATTGGTTGCGGTTGTCTATCGTTGGAAAGTTGCAGCCTTCGTAATCCTGAAGACACCAGAGCAACGGAGCATAGCGGTGAGTCATTACTCACTAACCCTGAAGACCCATTTTAATCAACATGCAGGATTTACAGGCTCTTAATTTATAGCGATAGGGCAAACGTCAGTAAAATGGGCAGGGTGAGTACGCTAAAGAAGTTGCCGTATAACACCATTGAGGCGACTTCTGCCGGTGCGATTTGAAAGCGTTCAGCGAAAAGAAAATTCATCACGGCGGGTGGCAGCATGGCAAATAACACCATCATTTGCAGTTGCATGGTTGGAAGAGGAATAAACCAATAGATAATCGCAAATGCGATTGCGCCAGTAAGCAGTGACTGCACGCTGCACAAAATGCCAATTTTTAAACCGCTTAAGCGCATATTACACATTTGTGCTCCCAGCGATAAAAGCATCACTGGTACGGCGGCATGCCCTAGTAATTTCGTCGCTTCGTACAATGGTAGCCAGACAGACACACCAGTTAAATTGAGCGCCAGTGCCCCAGCTGCGGCAAGAAAGACGGGCATTTTAATCACCTGTTTAAACGGGTTGCCCCCACTCAATACGGCGAGACCGATGCTGACATGAGTGCATGCCGATACAATAAATAATAGGACTGCTGACGCCAGTGCCGATTCACCAAAAGTATAAGTGAACAGTGGAATGGCCAAGTTACCGCTATTGCGGAACATGTGTGGTGGAGCCCATGCCTTGAAATCCAATTTCATCACCATGCATACTGGAATCATCACCAATCCTGGTACGATGACGGCAATTAACGCTGCGCTAAGCAGTGGTAATTGTTCGGTTTCTAGCGGCATCGCAACCAGTGAAGAAAACACCAGAGCAGGGGTAAAAGCGTCCATATTAATACGGTTGATCGCAGTGAAATCAGGGCGAATCCAACGCGCGATTGAGAACCCCACCAAAACTAGAGCGAAAACAGGAAAGAGGATTCCAATAACTTGTTGAAACATATGCTTAGGCCAAAAGTAGGGTAATAATCAAACAATATCAGGCGGATTTGTCGAAGTCACCAGGAAGGTATATATTTTGTTTTTTATCAAGCGATAAAGTCAATGTGACCCCTTTGCGGTGAAGTGATGGTGAGGCATTGTCTCGATATCAATATGTTCTTGGAAGGGCATGCATTATGAGTATCAAGGATATGAATGGGGATATTGCACCAGTGGGCGATGCCGCATTGATTGTTGAAGGTGGCGCGATGCGTGGCGTGTTCTCTTGTGGTGTATTGGACCATTTTATGGCGGAGAACTTCTCACCGTTTGACAGTTTTTGGGGGGTATCTGCGGGCGCGAGCAATCTCACTGCGTATTTGGCGAACATGCCCGGACGTAATTTGAAGATTTACCTTGATTACAGCCTTAGACGGGAGTTCTTTAATCTGCCGCAATTTCTCCGCGGTGGCGATTTGATGGATCTCGATTGGATGTGGACTATTACTCTCAAAGAGTTGGGGATTGATAACGTTGCTTTGCAAGCGGACACTCGTCCATTCTTTATGGTCGTAACTCGACAAGATACTGGTGATGCAGAATATCTCACTCCGAATGTTGATGAAATCGTGAGCACCATGAAAGCATCCAGTGCGTTACCGATTTTATATCGTCAAGGTGTGGAATTAGAAGGATTACGTTACGTAGATGGTGGTGTTGCTGATGCTCTTCCAGTCGCGGAAGCCATTCGTCGCGGCGCAAAGAAAATTATGGTGTTACGCAGTCGACCAGAAAGCTATCGCAAAACAAAAGATCGCTTTGCGTTTGTCATTAAGCGATTGTTGCGTCAAACCCCGGCATTGATGGAGCCAATGTTGACTCGCTATCAACGCTACAACCAAGCCTTAGAGCTGATTGCCAATCCGCCCGAAGGGGTTGAGATTCTCTCTATCTGTCCACCAGAAACATTTAAATTACAGCGTTTGAGCCGCGAAACCGCCTCTTTAGAGCATGGCTACCAACTTGGAATTGAAGCAGGTAAAGAGGCGATGCAACGTTGGCGTGCGATTGCGTCAGTGTAAATACCCTAAAGCGGTTACTGAGTGAGTTTTAGTTGCTGAAAAAGCGCAGCAGAAGAGGCTTCAATCGATTGACCCGCGGTATCAATGTGTATCACTTTTCTGGATTCAGCCGTGTTACTCCATGGCTCGTAATGACGCTCAACCACTTGTTGCCAAGTGGGTAAAACAAGATTGGCGATTGGGCTGAGGCGTGTTTCAACACGGCGTTGATGCTCTTCACGTTGGGAGCAGGCTATTTCAATGTTGATATAGTTTGCGCCAACCTGACTAGCAACTGATTGCCACTCATCTCGGGTCAGTTGAATTGGATTACACGAGTCGGCGATCACATCTAAGCCTAGTTTGAGGTTATCGCTGGCAATACGGTAGCTCAGTCGGTAACCCTCTCCCTCTACTTGAAATTGACACAAATCTCGCAGAGCTTGCTCAACGGTATCAATGCGTAAATAAACGGCACCAGTCTGCTGTGCTAATGCTTGGGCTAAGGTGGATTTACCACTGCCAGGTAGGCCAGAAAAAATATATAAAGTTGGAGTCGTCATGGTCGTTATGTTTGGATCTCATCACATTTAAGCGATTATTGTCACGAATACATTGTCCAAAATAACATGCTTGGGTAGAATTTCGCCATCATTTCTGTAGGAGTTTACGCCACGATGGATTGCTAATACCTGTCATCCAAACATCAGCCAACTTTGGCTACTTATTTTCTTGGACTACAGGGTTAGTGGGCGTAGCTTCGTCTTTAACTTTCTATATGCGACTTGCAAGTTAGCTGCGCCTATTTGCCCCTAATTTTTAGGAGGCGATATGCCAAACACACCTATTTTTACACCTCAATCAGACTGTCACGGCTTAATACTGGCGAGCAAACTCACTTATCAGTTTGCTGATGGCGAGCGTATTTTTGATGGCATTACTTGCTCACTCAATCAATCACGAACCGGGCTCGTAGGACGCAATGGTGCGGGTAAATCGCTATTTGCTGAGTTACTGACTCAGCAACGTCAACCAAGCTCCGGAACGGTGACCATGAATGCGACGATAGGCTACTATTCGCAGTTAGCGTCGCAGTGGATTGGTTCAAATCAAACGATTGCACAAATACTTCAAGTTGATCAGGCACTCGCCGCTCTCGATCGCATTGAGCAAGGAGAGTGTGAACAACGTTTATTTGATCAGGTTGCAGAGCGTTGGGATTTAAAGCAGCAGCTTTTGGATTTGCTTCGCCATTTAGGGCTTCCTGCCGATGTTAATCTGGCCATGCGCCATCTTTCAGGGGGGCAACTGGCTCGCTTACACTTGTGGCAGTTGTTTGAGAGTGACGCTGACTTACTGGTGCTTGATGAACCCTCTAATCATCTCGACCATCTGGGCAAGCGGTGGCTGATTGACAAAGTGCGTGGGTGGCAAGGCTCGATTTTATTGATAAGCCATGATCGTGCGTTGCTGCGTGAAATGTCAGTGATTTGGGAGTTGAGTGGCGGTAAATTACAGCAATATGGCGGTAATTTTGATGATTACTTTGAGCAAAAACAGACTCAGCAACAAGCTTTAGAGCGTCAAATTGATGTGGTAAAAACCCAACAACGTCGAGCGAAGATCGAACATCAAAAAAATCAGCAGAAAGCCGATAAACGTGCCGCGCAAGGCAATAAAATACGTAAACGAGGTGGTCAGCCCAAGATCTTACTGGATGCGATGAAAAACAGCGCACAAGCGAGTGCTGCAAGTCGAGTGATCAATCAGCGTGGGCAGATTGACCGTTTGGATAATAAAATGCGTAGTTTGCAAGCTGGGCAGCACATTGAAAAAACCATCACCATGCGTTTGCATGAGGCATCTGGTTCGAATAAGTCTATGATAAACATCGTCAACTTCAAGGTGCCGTTTAGTAATAGTGATGGGGTTAGTCTGCAATTAAGCAGCACGGATAAATGCCGAATACATGGCGCAAATGGGTGTGGTAAATCGACGCTACTCAAGCTTATTGAACAGCAAAATAACCCTGAACTGCGTTGTAACCAGCCGGTAATCTATCTCGACCAACATTTCTCATCGTTGCTGGTCAATCAGTCCATGCTCGATAATCTCATGCACTATTGCCCTGACCTAAAAGAGAGTGATGCGCGGACGTTATTGGCAGGGATCGGTTTTCGTCGAGATGATGTTTATCGGTTAAGTCTGCATTTGAGTGGTGGAGAAAAGATGAAGCTGGCGATGACTATCGTTGGTCATCAAGCGAATAGGCCACTGCTGTTATTGGATGAGCCTGATAATCATCTTGATCTACACTCTAAACAGGTGCTTAGCCAAGCGTTAAATCATTATCAAGGGGCACTAATGATTGTGAGTCATGATGAAGATTTTATTGCTGAGATTGGGATAACTCAAACGGTAATGTTTTGTCCATTGGATCATAATGGCAGGAAGCGGGGCTCTGGATGCTAACGTTCAACCAATAAGGTTGGATGCTATCGGTTTTTAAAGCTGAGTACGGAATCAAGGATAGGGTGTGGAATGCAAACTGAGGAATGGTATGTATAAATTGCTATGTGGGTTAACAGCATTGGCGAGCGGTTTATTAATGTTTACCGGCTATGTGATTGTGTTTTCAGCGGATTGGTATGTTAGCTACTCCACTGACATCTTGATATCGTTGTTTGGTTTGCTACCTAGTAGCGTTGAAACGTGGTTAGCTAATGCGGCTTTTTTCGATATTCAATTTGTTTTTTCGTTGATCCAAGCATTGGTTTTAAGCGCCATTTTTGCCATGCTATTTGGTCTATTTTTAGCGCTGTTTAAAGGGCTAGTTGCTTACGTACACTTTGCTATTCTGGGTGTATTTTCTGGTTTTATCTATTTAGTCGCCCCGGCTTTGTTGGCGTTCATTAATAGCGGCGCGCTCAGTGGTAGTGCTTTTAATCCCTTATTTACCCACTCCCTGATTACTGTACTGGTATGGTATTTACCGTTGGTGGTGACTATTTTCGTGACTGCCAACATTAAGCGTCGTCAATATGCTCAAGTTGAGCGTTCGTGGTTTCATTGATTGACAGTGTTCAACGCCGTCTTTGCTCTATCCCGTTATCGCTCTTGCCTGACTTATTTTCAGATGGTGGCGAGAATAAAAAAGAGGCCGTAGGCCTCTTTGTGTTTCTGTGATATTTGATTGTATCAAGCCGGTTACACCAGCTCGTAACTGATCATGTAAAGTTGATCGAGATTAGGATAAATCTCAGCAATCAATCTTTTTAGTTCATCTAATGGCAGAGCTTCTTGTTGTGCGTGAAATTCACTGATCTCATCAAACAGCAGTGGCTCAACAGACAGGATCTTAATTTCACACACCTTCTTGTCGGTTTCTAACGTAAAAACTTCAACTTGTGTGCCCGGAACATAGTGGCTTTCTGCCTCATCACGGATGGTAATGGTCTTCATTCCTGAGGTGATAAGTGGGGTCAGAAATTCAAAGAAAGTAATTTTAGTTGGCGCTTGGCTCATGAAGTATCCACCGTTGTCTTTTAAGAGGTGAGTATACGTCAAAAATGCCCAAAGGAATCAATATTGAATAGGTTGGAATCGAATTAAAACAGAGTGTGTTAGCCAGTGCGTTAAAAGCCAATACTGAATAGAGAGGGGAGGTGAAAGCGGGTGGTGATTGGCGAAAAACGCGCTGGTTAGATGATAACCAGCGGATTTTGCTCTAGCTGGTTACGCTGAAATGGAATGTTTAAGGCAAATTTTCGTGTTGGTCAGTGAACCCACAAAAGCCACAATCATTAGTGGTCCTAGTAAACATGACATTAGGACACAAGCAGCTTGCTTTAAGGTATTACCCTTAATTGGCGTAAAAAACTGAGTAGCAAAAAAGATAAGTAAACCTGCAATCGACCAAACAATCATACAATCCTCTATTTTTTCTTAAGGCTTATTGCCTCTGTAAACAAGATAAAGGCTTTCAGCGTAAGGGTGTTATGAGGGCTGTCACACTTTAAGATAGTCACTAAGCAAATAGTTTAGGCCGGCTAACAATGTGTGTCACTTGTTGATAAATCGCGTCAACGTGGAACTTTGCTGCTGCGCTCTTTTATGATGCGGAGACATAGCCAATGCCACGATAACGTGGGGAAAAGCGTCACTTTGCTCCATACGCACTCGAAGCGAGAGATTCTTTAATCCAGATTAAGGTTTTTGTCTTTAAGAGTCGCTAACATGCCGCTCATATTGGCGACAATGCATAAATGAAGAACAGTCCTGTAATTGCATGGCTGTTCTTTTTGGTTGCAGATGAAGCAACCACACAAGAACCTTGGCCGGGTACTTAAACGACTTCACCGTTATTACGTTTAATGCCGTGTCAAAGAATTGAAGAATTTGAGGAAGAGATTTGAGCACTTTGTTTTCACCATCCCGTATTGGCGGCATGACTTTAAAAAACCGTTTTGTTCGTAGCGCAACATGGGAAAATCTGGCGACAGAAGACGGTCATATGACAGATAAGTTGTATGACGTATACCAAGAGCTAGCGGAAGGCGAAGTGGGACTGATTGTCACAGGGTATGCCAATATCGTTGAGGAAGAAAAACCAAATGCTGGCATGATGGGGATGTATAACGACTCCTTCATCGAAGAATACCAAAAACTGACTCAGCTTGTGCATCAATACGATTCGAAGATAGTCATGCAGCTTGCCTATGGTGGGACTAAAACGACGTACAATGTCGGCGAACGAGTCATTTTTGCCCCAAGTGAAGTGGCAGAGAGAGGCACGCAAACACTTGGTAAAGCGATGACTCAACAAGAGATTGATTATATTGTTGAAGCCTTTGCTCTAGCAACCAAACGCGCTCAAGACTCTGGATTTGATGGGGTAGAGATTCATGCTGCGCACACTTACCTGATTAACCAATTTTTAAGTCCATACTACAATCGTCGTGATGACCAATACGGTGGCAGTTTAGAAAACCGTATGCGCTTCTTAATTGAAATTTATACCGCTTGCCGAGCTCTCGTTGGCGATGACTTTCCGATTTTGGTTAAATTGACAGCGTCAGAGTTTTTTGACGGTGGGGCAACCTTCGATGAGACGCGTCTCGTTTGTCAAAAATTGGAACAGATTGGCGTGGATGCCATTGTGATATCCGGCAATATTCATGGTAATGCGAGTAGCTTGGTTGGCGAGTCATTTGATGGCTTTACACTTCAGCAAGAGGGCTACTTTCATGAATACGGCCATGCTATTGGTCAAGAAGTGAATGTCCCAATCATTACCGTTGGCGGTTTGAGCGATATTGATGCTATCGAGCAGATGGCAGAAAATACCAGTATTGAATATTTTGCCTTGTCACGCCCGTTACTGGCGGAGCCTGATTTGATCAAGCGCTGGAAAGAAGGTCAGCGTAACGACGTGGATTGTGAGCGTTGCTCAAAATGTCGTACCAAGCGAGGCAATTTCTGCGTGGTATACAACAAAAGAAAATAGATAATCCTCTGCATGTTGCAAGGATGCTAAAGGCGTGCAAGCGCCGCCCTACAGAGAATAATAATGAAAACAGAAAAACAGAAGATGTTAGCGGGCGAACCATATCAAGCATGGGATGAAACGCTGTATGCGGAGCGTATCGCTTGTCGTAAAACCTTACAGCAACTCAATAATTCGTTACCGGATACAGAGCAGTGGCGTGAAGCGATTGACCGCTTGATCCCCAATGCTCAAGGCGCTTACATTGAACCTCCGTTTCGCTGTGATTACGGTGAAAATATAGTGGTTGGCAAAAATTTCTTTGCCAACTTTAATTGTGTGGTTCTGGATGTGGCCAAAGTCACCATTGGTGACAACGTGTTGTTTGGACCGAATATTCAACTTTATACCGCAGGCCATCCATTGGATGTGAAAGGTCGTGTGGAAGAGGGAATCGAATTTGGTTTACCGATTACGATTGGAGACAATGTTTGGTTAGGAGGCAGCGTAGTGGTGTGCCCTGGGATCACGATTGGTGAAAACTCAGTGGTGGGCGCAGGCAGTGTTGTGACAAAAGATATTCCAGCCAATGTGGTTGCGGCAGGTAACCCATGCCGCGTGATCCGACCGTTAGACGCTTCTGATTAAATCAGCTTAATGATTACCAGTGTTTATTACCGGTGATTAGATGCCAATACAAACACGCCTAAGCTTTGCTTAGGCGTGTTTGTTTTAAATGCGTCTTAATCCTGAGCATGGATAAGCGAGTAAACTAAAAATCGCACTCAGCGTTGAAGGTTAAGCGGCGGTGATCGTAGGGATGATCGAACGCCAGTTGCTCTGCATGTAGGTGAAGACGTTGGTCTTTCTCACCATACAAACCATCACCAACCATCGCCATATTCAGCCCCAAATGATGTGCGCAATGAACGCGAAGCTGGTGGGTGCGGCCGGTTTTTGGGTGCATATAGAGTTTGCTTCGGCCGTTTTCGACTTGAATGAGCTGCCAATAGGTTGTCGCAGGCTTGCCGTGCTCGAAGCAGACTAATTGACGCGGACGATCATCTGGATCACCGCGCATCGGTAGATTTATTTCACCTTGCTCTTGTTCAATAACGCCTTCAACCATCGCGATGTAACGTTTTTCAACCCCACGGCTGATGAATTGTTTTTGTAGGCTTTTGTTGGCTCTGCGCGTCAAGGCGAAGACCAGTAAACCGGATGTTGCCATATCCAAGCGGTGCAATACAAAAGGCCCCTCAACATTGGTAAACATTGCCTGTACGCGCGTATAAGCGGAGTCTTTAATGGTTTTTCCGGGAACAGACAGTAGGCCAGCAGGTTTATTTACCACGACAATCGCTTCATCTTGGTAGACGACTTGTAGCGTTTTGTCTGCGGCCCAGTTATCTTCAAGTGGGTTTGGGTCCACCTCTAAGCCTTGCAACATGTGGCCAAGAATCGGATTACATTTACCATGGCAAGAAGGGTAGAACTTGCTGTGTTGACGCACTTCAGATTTAGGCGATACGCCCCACCAAAATTCAGCCATCGCCAGTGGCGTGAATCCGTGCTTATAGGCATAGTGAAGTAGTTTTGGTGCCGCGCATTCTCCTGCTCCTGCCGGTGGAATCGGATTGGTATTTGGAGCGAAAATCGCTTTCAGTGATTTTTCTTCTCCGCGGGCATTGAGAAAACAGTATTGCTCGAACAATTTGTTTTGCAGTGCATTAGATAGCATTTTACGTTGCTGTTTGGCGTGAGCAATGGCATCAGTCAGTATCGCGAGTTGCGTCTCAACGTGACTGATTTTTTCATCCCATTCCAATTTTAGGTATTTGAGTACGTTTTTTTCCGCCACGCTTTGTTTGGCCAAATCATCGACGAGCGCTTTTAACGCCTCACCGCTTAGAGTTAGATCTGCTTGATGGCGTTGCTGTTTTCGATCGGCACGGCCATCAATCATTGCTTGGCGTTGTCGCGCTTCTTGAGCTTGATAGTCGGCTTTGTATTGCGTTAATTGCTGGCTAAGGTCTGCGATTAATGGGTTCGCTGCTAGCGCTTTTACCTGAGTATTTAACGCGGTGATTTCTTCTAGTTCAACGCGGAAAAAACACTCTTCCGCCAGCATATCAAACACCGGTGGCACAAAATGCGCTAATAAGTTTTGTTCCGCGATTTTTCCTGAGAAAGCGCTTAGGTAGCCGAGTTCTCCCTGTGGAGAGCGAACCAGCAACACGCCAAACATTTTTCCTGTGCCCGAGTTTGTATCCGAGGCGATAACGGAGTCGTCACTGACTTGTTGTTGGTCTTCGCGTAAACCAAAATCGTGTTGCCATGCAGTTTGTGTCGCAAGGTAGTGTTGCAATTCTTTTGCGGCTAGAACACAAAGCGGGTGTGGCTGATAGTAAAAGGGAAAAGTGAATGCATTTGGCAGCTCGAACTGGTCGATAGCGGCATGGAATCGGGTGAATAATTGTTCAGGTTGGTGCATGGTAAACTTCTATCAGCGACACGATGAGGCGCGATTTTACCTGTTTAAGCGAGGAATGCCACCTTGCGTTAGCAGCGCATTGGCAAGGTGGTGAAAGCGAGCCGTCTCAGTGAAAGAAACGGCTAATTAAATCGAGACTTATTTGACGTAGTCTGATTGCATGCTGGCTAACCAGTGGTGTGCGGTACCGTCACTTTTTTCTACCCAGATATCATTACGATACTGTTCAATTCGACCTTTTACACTGAGTTTAAAGGTGTTGTCTTTCACCGCGATGACGCGCAGGAATTGATCGGATGTGGTCAAGACCGGTTCGCTATCATCTAACTCTGAACCATTGGCAATCAAATAGTATTGATTCAATTTATTGAGTTTGCGATCGGTTGAAACGATTTTGTACCCAACCAAACTAAACTCTTCGCCAATCGGCGTTGACGAGACTTGTGGACCGAGAGAGGTATGAGTAGGGATGAATACCCAAGCAGTCACGCCAGCGGCAATGAGTACCAGCGCAAGTAGTACGATTTTAATTTTTGACATTATCGACTCTGAATAAAACAAGCGAACATAGATAGCGGCTAGTTTAGCTTAGCCTGACGGGGGAGCAAAGGGGCAAAACAGTAAGGCCTATTGATAGGCGACCGGCGAGTCACCTGCGGAGCATAGTTTCTGGGGCAATAGTTTCTGGGTCAATAGCGAGCAAAAACCCCGCTAGAGAAATTTGAGAAAGCGGGGTTTTTAGGCAGTGTGCTATTTAAAGATGTTCACTAGACATCAATGACCGAGGTGTCGTCGATTCAATCTAGATCTAGGCGAAGAGATATTTGGCATGGAAGCGCAAATGATCTTCAATAAATGTCGACATGAAGTAGTAGCTATGATCATAACCCGCCTGCATACGCAGGGTGAGATCTGAGCCATGTAAATCTGCTGCCGCTTGTAAGGCATTTGGCATCAGTTGTTCATGTAAGAAGCCATCAGCATCACCTTGGTCAACCAAGATTGGTAATGCCGCTTTCGCTCGTTTTAGCAGTTCAGAGGCATCGTATTGTTTCCATGTTTCAACGGCAGAGCCCAAATAAGCGGTAAATGCTTTTTGTCCCCAAGGACATTGAATTGGGTTGCTGATTGGGCTAAACGCTGAGATAGAACGATAATTCGCGCTGTTTTTTAGACCAATGGTTAGTGCACCATGGCCACCCATACTGTGACCGGAAATTGACTTAACACGGTTAACGGGAAAGTTAGCTTCAATCAGATTAGGTAATTCTGTCACGATATAATCGTACATCTGAAAGTGCTTCGCCCAAGGCTGTTGGGTCGCATTCAAATAGAAGCCAGCACCTTGCCCAAGGTCATAGCCATCATCATTGGCTACGTTCTCTCCGCGAGGGCTAGTATCAGGGGCAACAATTGCAATACCCAATTCCGCCGCGATGCGAAATGCCCCAGCTTTCTGCATGAAGTTTTCGTCAGTGCAGGTCAAGCCAGACAACCAATACACCACGGGAACTGGGTTACTTGGTGATGCATTCGGTGGCAGAAAAATGGCAAAACGCATCGAACAGGCTAAAACGTCAGATTGATGCGTGTATTGTTTGTGCCAACCGCCAAAGACTTTTGCTTGGCTAGTATTTTCGATGGTCATGCTGATCCTTAAAAAGATGTACCTGTGTTTTGATGCTGTTAAGCAGATTCAAAACACAGGTAATTAGTTATTCGCCGCGATTGCCGCTGTCATAGAGTGATGGCATCGGCAATCGATGGGAACAATATAATCGTTCAGTACAACAGAGGAATTACTTATCCATATGCAGAACAGTACGGATAGACTCGCCTTTGTGCATTAGTTCGAATGCTTCGTTTACGTCTTGCAGACCCATAGTGTGCGTGATGAATTCTTGTAGACCAAACTCACCAGCCATGTAACGGTTAACGATTTCTGGCAGCTCAGAGCGGCCTTTAACACCACCAAAAGCAGAGCCACGCCATACGCGACCAGTCACAAGTTGAAATGGACGAGTTGAGATCTCTTGGCCAGCACCTGCAACGCCGATGATGACGGATTCGCCCCAACCTTTGTGACAGCACTCAAGCGCTTGACGCATCACGTTTACGTTACCGATACATTCGAAAGAGTACTCAACGCCACCGTCTGTCATATCAACAATCACTTCTTGGATTGGCTTATCGAATTTCTGTGGGTTAATACAGTGAGTCGCACCAAGCTGTTTTGCTAGCTCGAATTTGCTCTCATTGATGTCAACACCAATGATGATTTTCGCACCAGCCATACGAGCGCCGATGATGGCAGAAAGACCGATGCCGCCAAGGCCGAATACAGCAACATTGTCGCCTTCTTCTACTTTCGCCGTGTTTAGTACTGCGCCCATACCCGTTGTTACACCACAACCGAGCAGACAAACTTCTTCGAGCGGTGCTTCTTTATTAACTTTCGCCAGTGAGATTTCAGGAAGTACAGTGTACTCAGAGAACGTTGAACAACCCATGTAATGGAAAATGGTTTCGCCATTGATAGAGAAGCGGCTAGTACCATCAGGCATCAGGCCTTTACCTTGGGTTTCACGAACCGCTTGGCATAGGTTGGTTTTACCCGATTTACAGAACTTACATTCGCCACACTCTGCGGTGTAAAGAGGAATAACGTGGTCGCCAACTTCAACACTAGTAACGCCTTCACCGATCATTTCAACGATGCCGCCACCTTCATGGCCTAGAATTGAAGGGAAGATACCTTCTGGATCATCACCTGAAAGCGTGAATGCGTCAGTGTGACAAACACCGGTCGCAACGATGCGAACAAGTACTTCGCCTGCTTTTGGAAGCTGTACATCCACTTCTTCCATTTTAAGGGGTTCGCCAGCTGCCCAAGCAACCATTGCTTTAGATTTGATGTGAGTTTGACCTGGTTTAATTTCAAGCGCCATTGCGTTTTTCCTTCTTAATGTACTGGTGCATTATCACCAGCATCAATTATGAGTTTAAGAATAGTTGAGGTTTTTGCGATACGCTGCCTCATCAGATGGTGCTCATTCTAGCTATTTCATTTAAAATGATAATCCGGTTAAACTGTAAATGATTTTTACCAATACGTAATAATGGTGATGACATGGCAATTTGGGAAGGGGTGAGCGAATTTGTGGCAGTCGCTGAAAGTAGCAGCTTTACAGGGGCGGCAAAAAAACTCAATACCTCGGTGGCACAGATCAGCAGAAGAGTTGCGGCATTAGAGGATCGCCTAGCCGTCAAACTGTTACATAGAACCACCCGCAGAGTGACACTTACAGAAGCGGGGCAAGTCTATTTTGAGCAATGCAAACTGCTGGTAGAAGGATTGGAACTGGCGGAGCTGGCGGTGACACAGTTGCAAACGGCACCAAAAGGAAAGCTAAAAATCACCGCGCCTGCCACGTATGGTGAAATGCATATTGCTCCTTTATTGCATGAGTTTCTGTTGCGCTATCCACAATTAGATATGGAGCTCAATCTCACCAACCAGACGGTTGATCTGATCGAAAATGGTTATGATATCGCGATTCGACTCGGTCGTTTACGTGACTCGACGATGATCGCTAAGCGCCTCTCTTCTCGTCAACTCTATGTGTGTGCGAGCCCTGACTATATTCAGCGTTATGGCGCCCCTCACACGCTCTCTGAGCTGGCTCATCATCAATGTATGGTTGGCTCAGTGGAGTATTGGCATTTTCAAGACAAGAAAGCTGAGAAATCGCTGCGTGTCAGAGGCCGCATTCAATGTAACTCAGGTTTTGCTTTACTCGATGCGGCTAAGCGGGGGTTAGGTTTGGTGCAATTGCCGGATTATTACGTTCAAGCGGGATTAGACAGCGGTGAGCTGGTGGAAGTATTAAAAGAGTATCGCGATGAGCGAGAAGGGATATGGGCGCTCTATCCGCAAAACCGTAATCTATCGCCGAAAGTTCGTCTGTTGATTGATTTTCTAGCCGAAAAAATGGCGGATTAACAAGCTTGGTCGATTTGCCATTTTAGTTGGCGTTTGACGGACAGCAGATATTCTCCTTGTAAGGGAATGGCTAACAGGCGTGCCGGTGAATACTCAGTTTGAAACGCAGTCGCGTTAATGCCGAATAATGTCATTCCTTCGTAGGCGGGGATCTCAACACAACCAAGATCGACGCTTTTTCTACGAGGGAATGATCCACCAACAAGCCAGCATATGGCCAATGATCTTTCGATGCAGCTAAATCAGTCGTTCTCTTGAGCGTCTTGCTGCTTAATCACTTTATGGCCATCTTCTGATACGCCATTTTTCCAGTAGCTACTGATATAAATGAAATCGCGATCAATCGCTTTTTCGTTACGTAGGTATTGGCGCAATTCGCGCATGGCGTCAAATTCACACGCGACCCACGCTGAAGCTTGGCCTTCTAACCATGTCAGTTGGCGAATTTTACCGGCAAGATCGCCCGTAACCCACACTACTTCAATGCCGCTCGGAACATCAATATGCTGAATGTCGTCTTCGCTAATCACTTCAATAACAGCGTAGCCTTTGGCATCACGTGGTAACTGACGTACTTTGGCTGATAAAGCAGGTAGGGCTGTCATATCAGCAGCAAGAATAAACCAATCAGCGGTGTGATTAAGGCTGGAAATAGACCCCGGACCGCGAATTTCGATAGTGTCACCTACTTGAGCATTCATCGCCCAGCGTGATGCAAAACCGCACATGTTATCGGCAGTAATGTGACGTACAAAATCGACCTCGATAGCATGTTCATCGGCGATAAAACGACGAATGGTATAGGTGCGCATCATCGGGCGTTCGCCCTCTGCGATCGAAGAAAGATCAGTGCTGCCCTCTTGATCAAAGAGCAGCTTAATGTAGCCGCCTTCACAATCGTCAGGAAAATCAGCCAACACATCGCCTTGTAGTATCAGACGCTGCATATTGGGTGTCACCATTTCGCTACTGCGAACGGTGACAGCTTGGGATTTAGTCGCTTGCTGCATAGTTAACTCGATAATGAACGGTTATTTTTTATTGAGAATAACACTCAATATCGTCCGCAAACAGTATCTTTAAACTAATTTACATTTGTGACGCCTTAGCGACGAATGATAAATCTAGGGCTAAGGGGCGTTAACTCGGCGATCAACACCTGTTTTCGCGCGATTTACAACATGGGCAATGTGGATGCAATCAGTAGTAAAGCCATGGAGTAGTTAAACGTACGCACCCGGAATGGTGTGGTTAAGAAGTGCTGTAACTTCTGGCCCGCTACCGTCCAAAAAGAGACCGAGGGTACATTCGCTAATGCATAAACTAATGCAATGATGCTTAAACCAAACCAGCTATTGTTGGGGTTATAAACACTCACCGCAGTGAGTGCCATTGACCAACCTTTTGGATTGACCCATTGAAAGCTAGCGGCTTGCCAAAAATTAAGTGGCCGATAATTTGCTGTGGTGCCGCTGGGTGGTTGGCTGAGGGCGATTTGCCAAGCAAGATAGGCAAGGTAGGCCAAACTTACCACTTTAAGGCCTTGATGAATGATGGGGAACTGGTCAAAGACTTCAACCAAACCAAAGCCCACTAATATCACCATTAAGGGGAAACCTATGGTAATGCCAAGCATATGAGGAATGGTTTTACTAAAGCCTACATTGGCTCCGGAGGACATCAGCATTAAGTTATTTGGCCCAGGTGTAAAGGTTGAGACAAACGCAAACAGCGCCAGTGCGGTAAGTTGTTCCCATTGCATAATTTCTTTCTCACGAATTTTAAGATTGAACGTAAATGATGATGTATTGCTGACCGGTCTAGAAATAGTCTACGTAGTAATTGGCTCAATTTTGTGCTTTTATTGCTCAATATCGAATTAAATAAGCAACGAAAGTTCACTATGGACAGATTTGAAGAAAGAATATTGCAAGAGTTAAAAAGGGACGGGCGAATCTCGAATGTTGATTTGGCCAATGCTATTGGCCTTTCGCCTTCGGCCACGTTACGCCGAGTACAAGATTTAGAAAAACGTGGCGTGATCACCGGATACAAAGCGAAGCTCAATACTATCGAGTTAGGTATTGGTTTTATTGCTTACGTCTCTATTGGACTTGCCAGTCATCGCAAGCAAGCTCAGCTTGCTTTTGAAGAGCATGTTCGTGATGTTGATGAAGTGGTGGAATGCCATAATATCACCGGCGCAACTGAGTATTTATTGCGTGTGGAAACCAAGGACCTCATCAGTTATAAAAAATTCCACGCCGATGTCTTGGGGGAGTGCGAGCATGTTAATTCTATCACCACCATGGTGGTTATGGGGTCTCCGAAAGACGCACGTTAGTGTCTATGGCACTAAAGTGCATTGAATTGCGTATACCCTTACTAGAAGTAAGTTTGTAATAAAAAACAAATAGATATGAAATTTAACTTTCATTTTTGTGCCATGTAAAGTTCATCTTTGCTCGCTAACTTAGTCACCAGAAAAGCAATTGAGCATAAAGCTCGCGACTAACTTAGGGAAAAGAAAATGAAAAAAGCAGTAGTGGCACTGGCCGTTTTTGCCGGTTTAACATCAGGTTCAGCACTAGCAGCAACAGTTTACAGCGCAGATGGTACAGAACTCAAAGTTGGCGGTCGTGTTGAGTTTCGTGGTGACTTCATCGGAACGTCAAAAGGTAAAGAAATTGACGGCACTATGGATGACAGCACTCGCGCTCGTCTTAACCTTAAAGGTAAATCTCAAATCACGGATGAGTTGACTGCTTTTGCTGTGTACGAAGGTGAGCAAGATACTGGTGACAGTCTATTTGAAAACCGTTACATGTACGCGGGTCTTGAAGGTGAATTCGGCGCGGTCTCGTTTGGTCGTCAAGATATGGCTTCAGTGATTGTTTCTGATATGACGGATATCACCGAATTTTCAGGTATTCAGCAAGTGATTGATTCTGCAAGCGACAAGCAAAACAGCGTGTTTAAATACGCTGGCGACTTTGATGCGCTGCAAGTACAAGCCTCTTACCAAGCAAATGACGTAAAAGATACTGACGCGTATGGCATTTCGGGGATTTATTCTTTGCCAGTGGGTTTAGATTTGGGCCTAGCGTTTTCAGGTGCAGATTTAGGTGAAGGCGCAGGTAGTGCTTCAGAGGCACTATTTGGTTTAGGCTTCACCTTAGAAAACCTCTACCTAGCGGGTACTTATTCTTTTGGTGACTTGGACGATAAAGCGACCGGTACGAGCGACAAAGAATTTTCCGCGATGGAGTTTGTTGCACAATACAAATTCAATAAACAGTTTTCCGCAGCCGCGCTATATACCAAGCAAGAAAATGAACAAGCTAATGGTAGCAAGTTTGATGATACTGAAGGTGTTGAGCTAGTCGGTTACTACAAATTTAACAGCAATTTCCGTACTTACCTTTCATACTACCTAAACGGTTTGGATGAAGAAAAAAGTGCAACAACGGGTCTAGTTACTCAAGGTGAAGATACGCTGCGTCTTGGTGTTCGTTACGATTTCTAACTCCAGTTAGCCAATCATTGATTAAAGCCAGAGCAATGCTCTGGCTTTTTCCTTTGGGTTCAGCACGTTAAAGCAGAGGCCGAAAAATTGACTGCCATGACGGTTTTTTGACATGTTTTGTATGTTAAGTTGTTATAATTTAATGACTTAATGGGGTGGACTTATGAGGTCTAATTGTAATAGACTCGCCCGCCTCGATGGGAGGATTCCCAAAGCATGGATGCGCACTTAGAACCTGTTAATAAAGGCCAGCCATGCAGTTTTCATTGAAAAACCTAATCTATTCGCACCCAAGTACTGTTACCAGTCCTGTTTACCACCTTTGCACTCTTTATTGCCCTTTGGGTTACCAAAAACAATTTGCAACAAGAGCAAGCCATTGTCGCAGACAACACTCAATCATTGGTTTTTTACAAAGACTCATTAGCTAAAATTGACGACCAAGTTTATCCGCTGCGTATAAGTGCGGTTTATGCTATTTATGATGCGACACGCCGTGATGCATTTCTTGCGGAACTGAAACAAAGTATGCGTGAGATTCAACGAGATCTGGACGCGATGGCAAAACGTGGCACATTCCGTAATGAAGTGAACCAAGTTAACCGTGCGATTGAAGATTATGTTCGTCAATCTGAACAAGCGGTGGCGTTTTTCACTCGTCGTGATCAAGGTTTGGTATCGCAGCAGGAGTACAACAGCTTTATTGCCAATTACCGTACATCGGGCAATGTGATGGTCGGATCGATCAATGACTTGTCTAAAAAGGTCAATACGGTAGCAAGTGAGGCAATGGCTGAGAGTGAACGTGCCGCTGAGAGCGTACAGAGTGTCGCTATGTGGACCGTCATGAGTGTATTGACGTTGTCACTTATTGTCGCGTGGGTGCTGTCTGGCATGATTGTGACGCCGATTCAAAGTCTACAGCAGGTGATGCGTAAAATTGCTCATGGTGATCTATCGGTACGCGCTGAAACTGTAGGAGACAATGAAGTCGCTCAGCTAAGCCGTGATGTCAATCAAACCGTAGAGCAGTTGTATGTGACGGTTGACCATTTAACCCGAATTAGCGAAGAAGTTGCTTCTGCATCAACTGAGTTGGCTGCGGTGATGACGCAAGCGGAAAATAATGCTCAGCAAGAATTGATGGAAATTGAGCAAGTGGCTTCTGCGGTGAATGAGCTAGCATGTACTGCAGATAATGTGAGTGATAATGCGCAACTTGCTGATTCAACGGCGCGTGATGCTGAACAATTAGCTTTGTCTGCATTGGCAACGTTTAATGAGAGCAACACCTCTAGTGAACAAATGGGCCTTGCCCTTAATGATGCCGCTCTAGTTGTCGGTAAATTAAAAGAACAATCAGAACAAATTAATAACGTTATTGAAGTGATCAGCGGTATCTCTGAGCAAACAAACTTACTGGCATTGAATGCGGCTATCGAAGCGGCGCGTGCTGGTGAATCAGGCCGTGGTTTTGCTGTTGTCGCAGATGAAGTTCGTTTGCTGGCTGCGCGTACACAAGCTTCAACAGTGGAAATTCAAGGTATTATTGAAGAACTGCAAAAGCAATCTGGCCTAGCTAATGATGGCATGCAACTTAGCCTTGATATGCTGCACAAGAACAATGAACTATCACGTCATGCTAACGAAGCGTTGGTCGGTATTACGGAAGCTGTCGCTCACATCAATGATAGTAATACTCAAGTTGCAACGGCGGCAGAGCAGCAATCGCAAGTAACACAAGATATCAACCGAAATGTGGTTAACATGTCTGAATTGGTTAATCAAAACGTGACGGGAATTAGTCAAAGTGCCAGTGCGAGTAGTGAATTATCGCAACTAGCCGAAAAACAAAAAGCTCAGCTATCCTTTTTTACTCTTTAAAGAGTGCTGATTATTACCGCGTAACGGAGCTGATTAAGCCTAATGCTGCAGTAATATTGGACGTTTAGATATCGCCGCCAGCGTGTTACGTATGGCGGCGTTTTTATTGAAGTGCTGACGAAATAATCATGAGTAAAGGTTATTCGTCGAAATGTGTGACTTTGATTGTTATTTTGAACGGTTCGGTTACAATGTGCGCCTATTCGTAGGAAGGGGCATCCGTATTTGTCTCTAAATGCGAACGAAAAACCAAATTCACTAATCGGTTTAAATGGCTTAAAGCGATTAAATAAGCAAGTGTTGCTTGGTATGCAACACCACTGTAAGGATTATACATGCCTATTATTACTCTTCCTGACGGCAGTCAGCGTCAATTTGACAACCCAGTTTCTACTCTTGAAGTTGCACAATCTATCGGTCCTGGTCTTGCAAAAGCAACCATCGCTGGTCGTGTAGATGGTCAACGCGTTGATGCATGCGATCTTATTGAACAAGACGCAAGCCTAGAAATCATCACAGTAAAAGATGAAGTGGACGGTCTAGAAATCGTTCGTCACTCTTGTGCTCACCTTCTAGGTCATGCAATCAAACAGCTTTACCCACAAGCTAAAATGGCGATCGGTCCAACGATCGACAGCGGTTTCTACTACGATATCGATCTAGAAGAGTCGCTAACGCAAGAAGATCTAGAAAAGATCGAAAAGCGTATGAAAGAGCTTGCTAAGACCAAGTACGAAGTTGTTAAAAAGAAAGTTAGCTGGCAGGAAGCGCGTGACGCATTCGAAGCGCGTGGCGAAACTTACAAAATGGAAATCTTGGATGAAAACGTTGCTCGCGACGACCGTCCAGGCCTATACCATCATGAAGAATACATCGACATGTGTCGTGGTCCTCACGTACCAAACATGGGTTTCTGCCAACACTTCACTCTATTGAACGTGGCAGGTGCTTACTGGCGTGGTAACAGTGACAACAAGATGCTACAACGTATTTACGGTACGGCTTTCCACGATAAGAAAGCACTTAAGGCGCACCTGACTCGCCTTGAAGAAGCGGCAAAACGCGACCACCGTAAACTTGGTAAGCAGCTTGACCTATTCCACATGCAGCAAGAAGCACCAGGTATGGTATTCTGGCATCATAATGGTTGGTCTATCTTCCGTGATCTAGAAGTATTCGTTCGCTCTAAGCTTGATGAGTACGGTTACCAAGAAGTGAAAGGTCCACTTATTATGGATCGCGTTCTTTGGGAACGTTCTGGTCACTGGGATAAATACGCTGAAGCGATGTTCACAACTTCTTCTGAGAACCGTGATTACGCACTGAAGCCGATGAACTGTCCTGGTCACATTCAAATCTTTAACCAAGGTTTGAAGTCTTACCGTGATCTACCATTACGTATGGCTGAGTTTGGCTCATGTCACCGTAATGAACCATCTGGCGCTCTACATGGCATCATGCGTGTACGTGGCTTTACTCAGGATGACGCTCATATTTTCTGTACTGAGAGTCAAATCCAAGAGGAAGTGACCAGCTGTATCAAGATGGTTTATGATACATACCAAACATTCGGTTTTGACAACATTGTTGTTAAACTGTCAACACGCCCTGAAAATCGTGTTGGTTCTGATGAGATTTGGGATCAATCAGAAGAAGCGCTTAAGCTCTCTCTTGAATCTATGGATATTCCATATGAAATCCAAGAAGGCGAAGGTGCATTCTACGGTCCTAAAATCGAATTTACTCTACATGATTGCTTAGACCGTGCGTGGCAATGTGGTACAGTACAGCTAGACTTTAACCTACCTAATCGCCTTGGCGCGACATACGTAGGCGAGAGCAATGAGCGTCTTGTACCAGTTATGATCCACCGTGCGATTCTAGGTTCTCTAGAGCGTTTCATCGGTATTCTAATTGAAGAATACGCGGGCTTCTTCCCAACGTGGTTGGCTCCTGAACAAGCAGTAATTATGAACATTACTGACAAACAGGCTGATTACGCACAAGAAGTAGCAAAAAAATTGCAAAAAAGTGGAATTAGAGCCAAAGCGGACTTGAGAAATGAGAAGATTGGCTTTAAAATCCGCGAACATACATTGAAGCGTGTACCGTTTATGCTAGTTTGTGGCGACCAAGAGATGGAAGCAGGCGAAATCGCAGTCCGTACACGTAGAGGCAAGGATCTCGGCAAATTTAAAGTGGATGATTTAATTACATACATCCAAGCCGAGATTACTAGCCGTAAGCTCAATCTGGAGGAATAAGCTATTAAAGGCGGAAGACGCGGCCAACAGCCGGTAAAACAAAACCCGCACCGTTTAAACGGTGAAATTCGTGGCGTACGTGAAGTTCGTTTAACTGGTGCTGACGGTGAGTCAGTTGGTGTTGTATCAATTCAGGAAGCTGTAGCTGCTGCTGAAGAAGCAGGTATGGATCTGGTTGAGATCAGCCCTAACGCGGAGCCACCAGTCTGTCGCGTGATGGATTACGGCAAATTCCTCTTTGAAAAGAGCAAATCTGCTAAAGAGCAGAAGAAAAAGCAAAAACAGGTTCAGATCAAGGAAATTAAATTCCGACCTGGAACTGATATTGGAGACTATCAGGTAAAACTACGCAACCTGACTGGTTTCCTTGAAGACGGCAACAAAGTGAAAGTAACTATTCGCTTCCGTGGCCGCGAAATGGCTCACCAAGATATCGGTGTTGACGTTCTACATCGCTTGAAAGCCGACACAGAAGAATTTGCTGTTGTCGAATCTTTCCCAAGTCGAATTGAAGGTCGCCAGATGATCATGGTGTTGGCCCCTAAAAAGAAGTAATTAACGGCTTTCGCAAGTAATAGAATCTAGTCGTCGCAAGATGGCTAGGTTTTGTTCGCCCTAATTACTATTGTTATAAACAACTCAACAATGCGGAGTTATTCATCATGCCTAAGATGAAAACCAACAAAGGTGCTGCTAAGCGTTTTAAGAAAACTGCTGGTGGTATTAAGTTTAAGCACGCTACTAAACGTCACATCCTGACTAAGCGTACTACTAAGAACAAGCGTCAGCTACGTCCAAATGCAATCCTTCCTAAGTGTGAAGTGGCTGCAATTGCTCGTATGATGCCATACGCTTAATTCTTTTTAGTTTAATATTCGTTTAGTTTAGGAGAAGCATAATGCCTCGCGTAAAACGTGGTGTACAAGCTCGTGCACGTCATAAGAAAGTTCTAAAACAAGCTAAAGGTTACTACGGAGCACGTTCACGTGTTTACCGCGTAGCTTTCCAAGCAGTTACCAAAGCTGGTCAATACGCTTACCGTGACCGTCGCAACAAGAAACGTCAATTCCGTCAACTATGGATTGCACGTATCAACGCGGCATCTCGTCAAAATGGTCTATCTTACAGCCGTTTCATCAACGGTCTTAAGAAAGCATCTATCGAGATCGACCGTAAGATCCTTGCTGACATCGCAGTATTCGACAAAGCAGCATTTGCTGTTCTAGTTGAAAAAGCGAAAGCTGCTCTTTAATTAGCAGTTCAGGTTTAATGAAAGGAGAGCTTCGGCTCTCCTTTTTTCTTGCTGTTATTGACTTCGTAAGCCATCGAGTCACTACTGTTCTCAATTCTCAATTCTCAATTCTCAATTCTCAATTCCAATATCCTTCTCTTGTCATTTTTATTGTTCAAAGCCTCTGCTTGTATCAAATTCGCTACTACAAACTTGATAATGGGCTCAAAACGCCACTCGCGCCACGATCAATGACGTGGGTGTAGATTTGGGTTGTCCTCACATCGCTATGACCCAGTTGCTCTTGAACGGTTCTGATGTCCGCGCCAGATTCTAATAAGTGGGTGGCGAAGCTATGTCGCAATGTATGACAAGTGACATGCTTATCGATTCCCGCATCTCGGGCGGAACGCTTAACTGACCGTTGCAGTACCGTTTCAGCCATATGATGGCGTCTCAATAGGTCAGATTCTTTATCGACAGATAAACGAGCGGAAGGAAACAGATAATGCCAGCGCAATTCGTACTGTGCTTCGGGATATTTAGGTCGACGAGCTTGTGGAATCCAAGCGCCTCCATAGCCTTGGGTTTGCATATCTTTTTCATAGTAACGTTGAGTCATTGCCGTTTGCTCTTGTAACAAGGGATAGAGCTCCTTCGCTAAGGTGACAGTACGGTTTTTCCCGCCTTTACCTTGCCAAATACGCAAAGCGCCATAATCGAAATCAATGTCTTGAACTCGTAAGCGCATACATTCCATTAAGCGCAGGCCGGAGCCATACAGCAACATGCATTGCAGTTTATGTCGAGGGTCGATATGAGCTACAAATTGTCGCATTTCTTGCTTGGTCAGCACCACAGGTAACTTTACGTCTTTCAGCGACTTGTGAAACTTCATACTTGGCTCAACTGGGATCAAGAGAAACTCTCGGTAGAGGAATAAAATAGAGTTGAGCGCTAACGCCTGTGTTTTCGCGGCGACTTTTTGCTTAACTGCTAAGTCAGTCAAAAACGCTTCTATGTGTTCATCATTGAGTTTGCTTGGATGCTGAAGTTCATGGAAATGGATATAGCGAGATACCCAGAAAGAGTAAGATTCAATGGTTTTTGTCGCGTAGTAGCGTGAACGCATGTGTTCTTTAAAACTGAGTAGAAACTGACTTTTCATTTTCTTCTTGCTGGTTATTTATACATGTTTTTTATCATAGAGGAGTTTTCGCTATTAGTGATTGAGAGTTGAAGTAACTGAGGAGGAATTAGTGATTGCTTAAACCTTGTTTACATCACTTTCAATTCGTTCTGTGAGTGGCGCAATATCTGAACCAAGCAAAGTGGATAACGTTCAGGCAAGATAGAGTGATAATTTGTTATTAGAACAATAGCCGTTACTAAAAATAAGAACAATCGCTATAGTCGTCACTGTTGAAGGAAGCAGAATGGAAATATGGAAGTTATTGCTGTTTATCCCCGCATGTTTTGCTCTCAATATGACTCCTGGCCCCAACAATTTAATGTCGATGAACAATGCACGTTGCTTTGGGTTTAAGTCTGCTTTTGTGGCCGGGATAGGTCGAATTGTCGCATTTTCGTTGATGATTATGTTGGCCGCTTCAGGGCTTGCTTTCGTGTTGTATGCGTCGGAAGTGGTCTTTTTTTTGATAAAACTGGTCGGGGCGCTTTATTTAGCGTGGATTGCATTTCAATTATGGAACTCGCATGCGAATCCGCTGAGTGATGTGCGGCTTAAAAATAACCGTTTAGATTTGGCCAAGCAAGAATTTATCTTAGCAGCAGGTAACCCCAAAGCCATTTTGATTTTTACGGCATTTTTACCCCAGTTCGTTGATGTAACTCAACCGGTCCAATCTCAATTCTTTGTTTTGGGATGTACGTTTTTGTTTTTAGAATTACTGGCGATCAGTTTGTATGCGTTATTTGGTCTCTATCTGAGACACTGGTTTACAAAACCTGAGATGGCAAAACGTTTCAATCGTATTTGTGCTACTTTTTTGGCTTTTTCTGCGGGTAATATTTTATTCACGCGCCAAGCGTAATCGGCTTAACGCTATGCTAAAGGTCGATTATGATTATCTTGGAAAATGTGTTTAAGCTCTTAAAACTCAAGCGATAGCGGTTAAAAACCTTCGAATTTGAGTTCGTTGTCAACTATGCCATTTTTACATTGTCGCATTTCACGTAGGTTGTCTTGAGCTTCGCTGATCGCCGCTTTGAATTTGTTGTTAAAGCAGGCGGCCGTGCCAGAGCTGAAAGTAATCTCTTTTCTTTCATAGGCTTTGGTGACGGAGTCTATATACTCCTGAGCCTGGGCGATATCCACGACGGCGAGAAATTTGTCTGCCTCAATACGGAATACATAACCTAAATTACTACAGGAAGAGATCAATTGAGTTGCGAATGTGTTGAGCACATTGTTGCCGACATCATGACCTTGTGCCTTGTTGATTTTTTTGAAGTTATCGATATCAAAGTAAAAGACTTGATACGCGCCAACTGGAACAAGATCCAGCGTTGGTAGGGTGTAACACTTAGTTAAGTTATCCGTTAAGGTGAGCTTATTGATACGCGTAAAGTGCAAATATAGCCCTCTAATAATACAACCATAACCAATAATTAATAATGCTTCGTCTAAAAGGGCATCTGCGAAGGGAAAGCGACTGCTAATCATTAAATCGATATAGACAATCTCAGTGATTGAGTCATATACGCCGTTGGCGACAGCGATCATTAAACCGGTTTTGATCAACTTGGAGTTAACTAACTTACCAATCATTGACGTCATTAAGATCACGCAATAAAGACGCGTCACTTCCAACAGATAATCGTAGATGGATTCCAACTGAATTTGGAACACAAATACTGGAACAAAATAAAGAAGTGGCACAATCGAAAACTTAATCGCACTGGTAACAATCCAGCGCGATATTTGATGATTGTTGAATAATGATCTCATGGACAATCCAAACAACGACAAAAGGTAAAATCAGGGTGATGGTAACAAAATACGGTAAATATTAATGCAATTCATTGCACATAAAGCAAAGAGATCGAGTGTAACAAGAGTTTGGGATGCGTTGTGGCGTGGGTATGCTGTGTTGCAGGGGGAGATATATGATAAGCAAAAGGTATGGGGCTGGAAATATTAGAGCTACTCAATCGGATAGAGTAGCTCTAAAGTGAACAATCGTTACCACATCAGGTCATCAGGTACTACGAAATCTGCGTACGGGTCGTCTTCAAGAACTTCGTTAGATTCCGGTTCTTTTTGATCGATGATCACTTGCTCATCTCGTTGAGAAATTTTATTGGCAACGATACTTGGGATAACGACGTAGCTTTCTTCGTAGCGTGCGATAGCTAAGATGCCACAGCTCAATTGTTTGCGAATCAATGAGTCGACATAGAATGATTTCACCAAAGTACCATCAGTGAAGTTGTACTTGATATCGCCATCACCTAGATCGATCTTATTCATCTCAATCAACTGTTTGATCTGAGCACGAATTTCATTGGTTAAGCGTTGCTCTTTTTGCTGGCTACTCAGTTCTTTATCACGTTCTTGCTGCTGGCGTTTGTTTTCTTCAACTGCCGCTTTTACTTCTCGTGCTTGTACGCGAGATTTTTTAGAGCCTTTTTTCGCTTTTTTTAGCTTCTTCTCGTTTACTAAGCCTGCTTTTAACATTTGCTCTTGCAGTGTCAACTTTGCCATGATCATTCCAATTCAATTTTATCTTTGGCGCATTTTATCGGGTCATCTACTGCAAATAAAGATCGTTGGTAGACAATAATGGTGAATATTTTGAGATCTCGCCAAAATCTTGTACAGAGAGGGCATGTGAGTACCCGGTACTTATTGTTTGGGTTTGTCGCTCGCGTAGGCGGTGACAAAGCAGTGCACTGCTGATTCAACCGCATGGCGCAGTTCAGCGCAACTTGGTGGTGGTTGATGCGCCAGTAATTGCGGCCAAAAGACGACCGCCTTAATGCTGCCAATAAATTGTTCAGCCGCTAATGCCACATTGGCTACCGTGAGCATCTCCGCTTTGATTCCTTGCTCAATCCATTGGTGAAGACCGTAACTATCTTCTATTGCCGCAAACTTTTGCATGAGCATTTTTGAGGCTATAGGGCAGCGGATACATTCAGCGATTACTAGCCGAGCGGTGACTTGAAAGTCCTCGGTATTGATGTAACACATTTGTTTCAGCGTCAATTCTGTTAACTGCTGGCTCATTGACACAGAAGGTTCAAATTTCAGGTCGCCTTGGTCATCAAAACGACACATCAGCCTATCTACAATAACTTCAAACAGGGCATCTTTGTTTGGATAGTATTTATACAGTGTGCGCTTAGAAACGCCCGCATGCTTAGAAATGCCTTCCATGCTCGCTTGCTCAAAGCCTTTTTGTGAAAAAACTTCAATGGCGGATTTGATGATATCTTCTTGTTTTATATCGCTTCTTTTTATCATGGTTTTCGCTCGTAACAATGGCCATGGCAATCAAAAGTAAACGATAGTGTTTACTTTTAATTAAGCTGTGTCTAAAGTATACACCATCGTTTACTTTTGTGGATAGCGAATAGGTCATGAAAATGGACAATCGAGAAAAAACAGCACTTTTTTCAATGGCTAGTATGATGGGCTGGCGTTTGTTTGAACAAACTAAGGTTAATCAGGCTAGTCAGGAGAGTGAGAATCTACGCAAACAACGTGTCGCAAACTCTCCTCAATTTCATCAAGGTCGAGTGATCTCAAATATGCCTAATGTGCCGACGACGCAAAGCATGTCTGAAATTGTGTGGGCGTTTTTATTCAAACGCTCAACGTTAAAGCCCACCAAAGCATTGCCATATCAGATAATCAAGCCGAGTCAGTTTTCCAAACCGCATAAGGTTCCGCGAGTTACTTGGTTAGGGCACTCGAGTTTATATGTTGAAATGGATGGTCAAAAACTGTTAATTGAACCGGTGTTTGAGTATGCCTCTCCATGGATCGCGAAAAGGTTGTTTGCGCGTAATGTCGCCGCGCCCATAAAGCGCGAAGATCTACCGATACCGGATGCAATTGTTATTTCTCATGATCATTACGACCATTTAGAAGAATCGACGATTCGATACTACGTCAAGTATGCCGCGCAAAATCAGATTCGTTTTATCGTCCCACTTGCTGTGGGTCGCCATCTAGAACGCTGGGGCGTTGCTCCTGCACAAATTGAAGAATTAGATTGGTGGCAATCAACGCTGCTTGGCAGTATTGAAATTACGGCAACGCCTGCGAATCACAATTCTGGGCGAACTGGTTTGGATAGCAATAAAACCTTGTGGGCATCTTGGGCGCTAAAAGGCCATGACGGATCGCTGTTTTATAGTGGTGATTCAGCATATGACGACCATTTTAAACAGATTGGCCAACGCTTAGGTCCGTTTGATATGGCCTTTGTTGAGGTTGCAGCCAACGTTAAAGATGGCCAAGGTTTTCCGGTTGAAAATTGGGGGCATATGCAAGCTAAGCATACTATACGTGCATTTGCCGATTTGAATGCAAAGCAATTGATGCCAGTGCACTGGTCAACGTACGAGTTGTTTTCTCACCGTTGGGATGAACCTATTGAGGATCTGCTATCGGAAGCGCAGGACTTTGGTACCACGTTGGTGACGCCCATGGTTGGACAAAGCTTTGAGGTTGGAACTGAGAACCTAACAGATCGGTGGTGGTATTCACCACAAGTGGATATGCAGCATATTAAACTAACATGTCAAAGTTAGGCTTGGCGGTGGATTCTAAATGATAGAAAAAAGCCTTCCCAACGGAAGGCTTTACCACTACTGAGTGATGATGGTTTTTATTTCGCCTGCGTACACCGGATCGATTTTGAGCGTCTGCGTAGGGAAGGCGATATCTGCATTATGTTGATGAATAATATCCATGATTTTAAGCAGCACATCTTGTTTCACTTCGTGGAAGCGAATCCAGTTGACGGTTTTGGTGAAGGTATAAACCAATAAATTCAGTGACGATGGGCCAAAAGCATTGAAATTGACGATCAATGTTTGGTTGGCATCAATATCTGGGTGGTTTTCTAGCATGTTCTTAATTTCCACCACAATTAGTGTAACG
Source organism: Vibrio ichthyoenteri ATCC 700023 (assembly GCF_000222605.1). Classification (GTDB taxonomy): domain Bacteria; phylum Pseudomonadota; class Gammaproteobacteria; order Enterobacterales; family Vibrionaceae; genus Vibrio; species Vibrio ichthyoenteri. The sequence continues at coordinate 60,323 of NZ_AFWF01000040.1, forward strand.
CTCGCGCTGTCATCATAGCGAATTCCAATGGTTTCATTGATACGACGGTTTAGCATCCGTGATGGGTTTTCCACCACTATGTTGCTAAACACAGAATTAGGTACGTAGATAGGGCGTTTGTCGAACGTGCGGATGATCGTCATTCTCCAACCAATACGTTCTACCGTACCCTCAATTTGACGGTCGGGTGAGCGAATCCAATCGCCAACTTTAAATGGACGATCGAAATAGATCATCATGCCACCAAAAAAGTTCGAGAGGAGATCTTTCGCCGCCAAACCGACAATCAAGCCACCAACGCCACCAAAGGTTAATAGCCCTGACAAGCTTAGCCCAAAAGCCTGCATGACGGTGAGAGCGCCAATGACAATAAAAAACAGACGTGCGACCTTGGCTACTGCTTGTACTGTGGTTTCATCACGATTTTTTTTACTTAAGACGAACTCTTCAACGTTATTGATAAGGCGCATTGTGATCCAAACAAAGATGCCAATCACCAGAATCAGTTTTAACGTACTCAACCAATTGAGTTTAGACCCCATATGGCTTTGTAATAAAAAGCCAAGAGAGATCGTTGCTGGCCAGCACCATATTAGCGTGCTTATTGGCGTTTTTAGCGCACTAAGCGTTAAATCATCCCAGTGGAAAGCGGTACGACTAACGAGTATCTCTAATCTACCATAGAGGATGCGCCATATTATCCAAGCGACAAAGCTTGCGATAGTGATAAACAGGACATTGCTATCAAGCTGGCTAGTAAAAGAGGCCCAATCTGTTGGTATGAGCTGGTTAAGTTGATTCATTGAATATGTTCTTATTGTCAAATGATGTGTGGCGTCGCCCGAGAAATATCGACGTTTATCTCAGTCACTGTTTGTTTACCGCTAGATCGACAAGTTAATTATTTGATACACGCTAAATGGGCGTTGTGTTACCCACAGTGTCAGTTGTTAACGGTCGAGATGTTGTCGAGCGCAAAGCTGGTATTGAGTATATACGGAACGTCCAGTGGCGAAAACGGTCGATGTTAAAAATGGCTTGAGTTGCAAGCGATTCAGTTATTTTTCGCTAAAATGTTCCGCTAAGGCGGCACGTCTTCGTTTGGCTAAACCGCCCCCTTCCATATCGACGGTGTGTTCAAAACCTTCTTTAATGAAACGTTGCGTTGGGCTATTTGGTTGCAAACGACGCAGCTGAGGAGAATTAAAGGTGCCGGTTAATTGGTAAATAGAGGCGCCAGCGCCAGTAGTGATAACAACCTGATTGCCATCAAATTCAAACTGGGTCGTGATTAAACGCTGATTGCGGAAAACCCGGTTTGAATTTAGGTCTAATGTATCTTGGTTATAGTTTGCTGTGCCGATCTCTATCCAGCGTCCATGGACGTGTTTAGGATTAATATAGTCTTGATAGCTAAAGTATATGGCGACAATGAAGGCGGACAAAAATATAAAACCCAGCGCGGCAAAAATCGCCTGAACAAAGGATAAACGTATTGTTGACCGAGATCTAAAGCGGCCTTTTGAGGAATACACTACCACGACAACTGACTCCTAAAATGACCAAGATGATGTACTGCATATTGACGGCAAAGCTTGAAAGAGTTTGCCTATGAACGCAATTTCAATCAAAGAAACTTTGATACTGAGCGCAAACTCGCCTTATGAAGAGCATCAGTACAACTAAAACTAAAGCATGATCCTAGCGGTTCGTGAAAGTCGACGTAAGCCTGATTGGATAGTTTTGCGATGCAGGCGGGAATCGAGGCAGAAGTGAAGCGCTTGTTGATGTTTTCGTGGGCAAGCTTATGGGGTAAAGAGTTCGATTTATTAATTTAGATGATTGCTCAGTTAATACTTGTTGCTTGTTACGATTTAGGATAAAAGATCACTTTAAGATGTCTTTGCATCTCTGCGAAGACAGCTCCTATTATTCAGCAAGCTCAAGGAAGAAAAATGAAACACAATGTTTATTTTGAAGGTAATGTTCAGTCACTAGCGTTTACTCAATTGAGTGACGAGTCAAGTGTTGGTGTGATGGCGCCAGGTGAATACACTTTTGGTACAGCCTCTCCGGAGAAAATGACGGTGATTAAAGGCGCGTTGACCATTAAGCGTGAAGGTGAGCTTGATTGGACCACATTTAATGATGGTGAGTCGTTCAATGTATCAGGTGATTCTTCATTTGAATTGCGTGTTGAAATGGCGACAGCATACTTCTGCGAATACTTGTAAAAAAAGTGCCGCGCTCAGGCGCGGCATTAACCAAACTGCTTTTTATCGCAGACGACAGTGGATTATGTCTTCGTCGGTTATAAATTCTTTCTTAAATACCTGCTTGTTATTGCCGATATCCGTATAAGTCTGAGTTAAAACTGAGACTCTATTGTGCACGATTTCTTTTCGATATTAACGCGTCATATTTGATCAACTTGTTCGATAAATTCGATGGGTCGCATCGTAATAATCGATCTCATCTCTCGACTGGCTAGCTATACTCTTAATATCCCCAATCGTTTCTGAGGAGGTAAGTATGGCAGTAGGCTCAAGACGTACTGACTCAAATTCACGTTATGACCCTGAGCAAGGCTTTACTTCTGATCAATTGCATCGCTTTGGTCGAGTTGCAAATCGTGCTCAAATCGCTCGGGAACAACGACAACGTGAAGAAGAATTCGATCAGGTTGATGACAACGGATTAGTTAAACGAGCTAAAAAACGCGCAATGAAACCCATCGTTGCTCGGGATTCCGAAAATGGGCAGTCTATCCGTTACGCTATTTGGTTATCTGTTGCTTTGATCTGTTTACTTTGGCTGATGTATATGACCGCTTAAGCCTTTTTTATTTTTCTAATATTGTCTTTATTAAGGGAGGGAATATCTTTCAGCGAGCAATATCTATCCCCATGGTAATATTGAAACTGATTTTTCCCTCCGTGTTTTGCCGCATACATCGCTTTATCTGCACAACGTGTTAATTCATGCAGGTTATCAGCATCTTGTGGGTATAACGCCACACCAACACTAACTGTTAGACTACTGATTTGTTTCGAACCCGCGTAACTATCTTGGAATAAATGACAAATTCGGTCGAGGATCCCCTCAAGATCCTGCTTGCTGCGAACATCGTAGAGTAGAATAACAAACTCATCTCCAGCAAATCTCGCGATGGAATAGTCGTGTTTATTGTTCTCTCGATCTCGAGTTCTGATATTGTTTTTTAACCGCTTGGAGAATTGTTGTAGTACGCGATCACCGACTTCATGTCCATAGGTGTCGTTTATCTCTTTAAAATCATCAATATCTAAAAATACTAAAGCGGTGGTTGAAGGGAGATGCGTAATTTCGGCGAGCTTTTTTTTCGCCCAATGTTCAAAGCTCCAACGATTGGCCAGACCGGTCAATTGATCGAGATAGGCAAGGTCTTCAATGCCTTCACGGTACAAAGACTGGATGTAATTGAGCATTTTTGAGTAGTAAAAAGAGGCCGTATTACAGATAAGGCAAATGACCACCAAACTTAAAATAAAACGTTCTTGAGGTGAGTGAGCTTGGGTACCAATCGCGTCCGTGAATAAACTTGCCGCAATCGCCAGTGCGCAGAAAACGCCGCTAAAGAGTAGCCCAACCTTAAATTCATTGATCAATATAATCGCCGCAATAATTGGAAATATCCACATAAGTCTATCTGGGAAGCGCTCGCTATAGAGTAATAGCATGATCCCTTGAAACATCAATACAGCGGTAAGGATGAGGTCGGAGTAATTAAGGCTACGATGGTGATGCAGGTGCCACAAGTTCAACGCTAATATAATGCAGCTAATAAAATTGACTATAGCGAACACTTTCTCACTATGTGTTAGATAGGCCAAGCTGTAACCGGAGAGTACGCATATCGACAGCAAAGAGCACAGACGCACTAACTTACATTTACGCGTCGCGCGGATATCCGCCATTTCTTCTAAATGTCTGCCGACAAAATTACTCATGGGTACTTATGCTCTTTGACTCATTTCTGCCCTAAGTCTAGGAGAATAATTTCACTCTCAAGTGTGGATTTTGTCGATTTTAGTGTGATGAAGATCTTGGAACTATATGAATTATTAGTTTTGTTGCGTTACAAAGCGGAAAGAAAGTTGGTTTATCGCGAGATAACAGTTAGGTGATGAAATGGTATTTAAGACTCGTTATCTCAACGTGCTTTGTTTTTTATTACCGCCTCTGGATGCTATTCATTCGTCTATAACGGTCGATGACTGAGATTGATGTGACCGATGTAAAAAATAGCAACCAGTGACGGCGAGCATTATTTCCTTTTGCCGTTGTTACGTTTATTTTATTTTAAACTCACTTGGGTTCTAGCCCATAAGGTAGACGGCTGAATATCTCAGGTTGATTCGAATACGTCGGAGCTTGGTTAACCTTTTGCCAGTCGAGCAACATGATAGCTAAAACGTTACGATGTTCTCCTTTAGAGAAATTAAAATCTCCCGTTGCGGAGGGTACCATCCCATATTGTTTATTGATTGCGCCGGCAATCGCAGAGCGTGTTTTTGCAACGACAGGGTCATTTTCTAAGCCTGCCAACAAAAAGCTAATGCCGACTTCTGCAATCACATCTTCTTTGGCTCGCAGTACAATCTCATCAATGTTGCTTCTAAAATAGTCATAAATCCATTGGTGGTTTTCTTCTTTAATGGACTTTTGGTAGTACTCAGAATCGGCAAAAATAATATGAGTCATACCGTAGAGTTTATTACCGTATTGCTGCGGAGAGAGCTTACTATCTTTGCTGTCAGGGTAGGTTTGACGAAACGAATCGATAAAGTCCTGCACGACGTCTTGTTCACCAAGCTGACGCAACCAATAGACTTGATTTGCCAATTGGGCTGCCCACGCTTGAATCATTTCCGGGTCGGTAGCGTAATGCTCAAAGTCGTAGCGACGAATGATTTGGCGTAATTTTTGGTCTTGCTGGTGCTTGAGGCCATATTCGTTTGCTCTCGCCATCGAACCAAGTAAGTCGACGCCGAGGTAGAGGTATTCTGGTGTGTGTTTTGTGACGGTATAACGGCGCATGCTGCGCTCATCTTCGTCACCCACGTAACCTTCGAGGCGTTTTTCTGAATAAAGATAGA
>NZ_AFWF01000039.1 GCF_000222605.1 Vibrio ichthyoenteri ATCC 700023
ACATTTATCAAAAAAGCTAACAATCACAGCCCCAAATGCGATATAGTGCAGGTGCATGATTTTGGGCGACTTTTACGGGCTTAGGGACAGGAATCTTGCTACATCCGTGAAGGTCGCCCACTCTTGTCATTGTGCATGTTCGACCTGCCTAATTGACGCGCTACTTAAAAGCTCACAATCCACCACGTTGGTTTGATGTTCGAAGCCAGTTTTAAGAAATTGCTTTGTTCTGCGCCGCTTGGTCGTCAGTGCAATCTCTAGTCTTTGTTCATGCGTTCTTCGTCGCATTGTTTCTTGCGAGACGGTCCTTTTCTTATGCTCTTTTAGCCACTGCTCTAAACGAAATTCCATACCACCACCAACCTCATGCGGATACATTAGGAAGTAACACAGTGAACGTGTTAGCCAATGCTAGACAAAATCTGCAATGACAGGATAATACTGCCACAAATGCACTTAGCTCCAATACTTATGTTCGATCATTCAAGCGCTATTACTGATAGAAAACTGATTACGAAATTAATTCGACACGAATTAGACTCTACATGGTCTGATATGACGGCGTATCCAGATCTATCC